>NZ_JAVRHP010000041.1:0-28823 GCF_031846505.1 Autumnicola edwardsiae | reverse complement strand
CAGATTCTGAAGGGCATTCTGAAAATGACAATTATCAACCTTCAGCAGAAATTCTATGAACCTTTTGTGGAAACAGATAAAAAATAACCACTAATTCACGAATAGGTCTTTAATTCTCCAGCGGATAGCGCTCATTTTCTCAGATTCTGAAGGGCATTCTGAAAATGACAGTTATCGACCTACAGAAAGGTCGCACCACCGGCGAAGGAGCCATTCTACTTCAGTATAACCCTATCTAGACCACAAACTGTTTAACGAACATTAGTTTTTATTAAACATTTAACTTTCTATAAAGTTTCAAAAGCTACAAATTATGTAGTTTTACCTCTCTTGTTATAGACTATATGGAACTCGTAAAACAAAATTTCAGCATAAAGGACCTGGAACACCTTAGCGGCATTAAAGCTCACACCATCAGGATTTGGGAGAAACGTTACAACATTCTTACTCCAGATCGTACTTCAACTAACATACGAACCTACGATAGCTCCAATCTTCAAAAAATCCTGAATATTGCTTTCCTTAATGAGCATGGATACAAAATTTCCAGAATATCAAAACTTTCCGAAGAAGAAATTGGGAAAATGGTTAAGCGAATTACTGCTTCTTCCAGTGTCGAAAACAGGGCGGTTAACGCCTTTAAAATGGCAATGATAGATTTTGATGAAGGGCTCTTTAACAGGACATACGCCAGTCTTGAGGAAGAGAAATCTTTTCAGGAGATATTTCAGGAAGTTTTTCTTCCTCTTCTAGGTGAAATAGGTACGCTCTGGCAAACTGATACCATTAAGCCTATCCACGAGCACTATATCGTAGAACTTATAAGAGAAAAACTTTATTTAAACATTGCTGCCGTGAAACAGGAGGTAACGCCAGACCCGGATACGCTGTATGTTCTTTTTCTTCCGAAAAATGAAATTCACGATGTAGGTCTTCTTTATATTAATTATCAGTTATTACTAAACGGAAAGACCAGTGTTTTCCTGGGTCCAAACCTCCCCATATCAAACTTAAAATACCTGCTCGAGAAGAATGACAACATCATTTTTATGAGCTATTCTACAATAGAACCACATGATATCCAGGAATTTATAAATGAGTTTCAGGATGAAATTTGCAAAGAAAAGCCCCGGAAACTCTTCCTTTTCGGAAATCGTGTACGTCAATTTGAAGAAAAAAAGAAATCTCTACCAGCAAACGTGAAATTTTTTCCTTCAATTCAGGAATTCGTAAGGACCCTTTAAATCTTCTCATGAAAAAACGAATATCCATAATAGGCTCGGGTTTTGCATCTCTTGCAGCTTCCTGCTATCTTGCAAAAGAAGGTAACGAAGTCCATATCTACGAGAAGAACCCTGAAGTTGGCGGCAGGGCAAGACAGCTTATAAAAGAGGGATTTACCTTTGATATTGGACCAACATGGTACTGGATGCCAGATGTTTTTGAAAGGTTCTTTGCAGACTTTGGCAAAACTCCCGAAGATTATTACCGTCTGGAAAAGCTGAATCCTGCCTATCAGGTTTATTTTGAAGATGGGGAAAAAATTACAATTGGGGATACCCTGGATAAGATCTATGCCGCTTTTGAAGCTGAAGAACCGGGGAGTTCAAAAAAGCTGAAAAAATTTATAGGCCAGGCTGAAGAAAATTACGATATCGCCATTAAGGATATGGTTTACAGGCCGGGAGTGTCCCCGCTGGAACTAGTCTCTATTGAAACAGCAAAAAAACTCGGACAGTTTTTTAGCACCATCTCACGGGAAGTTCAAAAGGAGTTCACTAATGTAAAACTAGTCCAGATACTGGAGTTCCCCGTTCTTTTTCTTGGGGCCAAAGCAAGTAATACACCGGCCTTTTACAGTTTTATGAACCATGCCGACTTTGCTCTGGGCACGTGGCACCCAAAAGGAGGCATGTATGAGGTGATTAAGGGCATTAAAGCGCTTGCAGAATCGCTCGGTGTCCAGATCCATACCAATGCTCCTGTAGAAAAGATCAACCTTACCGGAGATACAGCTACCGGCATTGTGATAAATGGAAAGGAAATAACATCTGATATTGTCCTTAGCGGGGCAGACTATCATCACACCGAGACCTTACTTCCCGAACATAAAAGACAGTACCCGGAAAAATACTGGCAGAAGAAAACTTTCGCTCCTTCTTCCCTACTTTTCTATGTTGGTTTTGACAAAAAAATTAAAAACGTTTCTCACCACACCTTGTTTTTTGACACAGATTTTAAAAAACATGCCGATGCTATTTATGATAATCCCAGGTGGCCGGAGAATCCGCTCTTCTATGCCAGTTTCCCTTCTATTACAGATGTTGAGACTGCTCCAGAGGGAAAAGAAGCCGGTATATTTCTAATTCCGTTGGCACCGGGAATAGAAGATACGCCGGAATTAAGAGAAGAGTTTTTTCAAAAAATCATGAGCCGCTTTGAAAAATTAACAAAGCAGGAAGTGAAAAATAATATTATTTTTAAAGAGTCCTTTTGTATTAATGATTTTAAAAGTGAATATAATTCCTACAAAGGAAATGCATATGGACTTGCGAATACCCTCTTTCAAACTGCTTTTTTAAGGCCGAAATTAAAGAGTAAAAAAGTTAACCACCTGTATTTTACAGGCCAGTTAACCGTTCCGGGGCCTGGAGTTCCTCCTTCATTAATTTCCGGAAAATTGGCAGCAGAGCTTATTCAGAATTCAAAAATTTAATGCTATGAAATCCATTTTTGATGTCGTTTCACACGCCTGTAGCAAAACCGTGACAAATGCCTACAGTACATCTTTTTCTACAGCTACAAAGATGCTTGCGCCGGGTATTCGACAGGATATTTACAATATTTACGGTTTTGTGCGGTTTGCAGATGAGATTGTAGATAGTTTTCATAATTACAAAAAGGAGGAGCTTTTTGACGATTTTGAGAAGGATCTTTACAAGGCCCTAGACGCAAAGATAAGCCTGAACCCCATATTAAACTCTTTTCAGGAAACGGTACATAAATACGAAATTGACGAATCCCTGTACCGCTCTTTTATGAGGAGCATGCGACAGGATTTGTATAAGTCTGAATATCTTACGGTAGAAGAATACCAGGAATACATCTACGGCAGTGCAGATGTGGTTGGGCTAATGTGCCTGAAGGTTTTTGTAAAAGGCGATCAAATGCAGTATGACGCGCTGAAGCAATCTGCGATGAGCCTTGGGTCTGCTTTTCAGAAAGTAAATTTTCTCCGGGACTTAAAAGCAGATTATGAAGACTTAAGCAGAAGTTATTTCCCAGACGTCAACCTTTCGCAGCTGGATGAACTAAGCAAATCCAGGATTATTGCAGAAATTGAAGAGGATTTCAAAAAAGGCCTCTACGGAATTTCCAGACTTCCTGTAGAAGCAAAATTCGGGGTATATACCGCTTATGTTTACTACAAAAAATTACTGCATAAACTAAAACAGGTACCTTCACTGAATATTATGAACCAGAGAATACGTGTACCCGATTATCAAAAAGCGGGACTTTTGGCTAAATCATATATTTCTTATAGATTCAACCTTATATAATAACCTATGGATACTTTACTTTGGATAGCGATTTTTCTCGGTACTTTTGCGGCTATGGAAGGTATGGCCTGGTTTACCCATAAATTTATTATGCATGGTATTTTGTGGAAACTTCATAAAGACCATCATCATAAGGACCATAGTAGTTGGTGGGAGCGCAACGACTTGTTCTTTGTGTTTTATGCAGCAATTAGCATCACTTTCTTTTTGCTGTGGCAGTACAATGGCTTCTGGGCGGGTTTGCCCCTGGGCCTGGGCATTCTTGCATACGGCATTACTTATTTTACGGTGCATGATATTTTTATCCATCAGCGTTTCAAAATTTTCAGAAATGCAAATCACTGGTACGCCAAAGGAGTACGACGCGCCCATAAGATGCACCATAAACATTTAGGAAAAGATCATGGAGAATGCTTTGGGATGCTCTTTGTTCCCTTTAAATACTTCAAAAAGTAACATTAAAAAGTGAGAATTTTTTATGGGTATAAGCTATTTTTATGTGATTGTTGGCGGCGGATTGGCCGGTTTACAACTCGCCTATAAGCTTAGCAAGGAAATATTTTTTAAGGGTAAGAAAATTGCCATTATAGACCCTTTGGAAAAAAATGAAAACGATAAAACCTGGTGTTTCTGGGAAAAAGGAGAAGGCAAATGGGATGAGATCGTTAGCAAAACCTGGACTCATACAAATTTTATTTCCTCCCGGGAAAACCTGAAACTGGATCTTGCCCCCTATACCTACAAAAAGATAAAATCTCTGGATTTCTATAATTATATAAAAGAAGAACTGGATTCTTCTCCTGACTTTGTTTTTATTGAAGATGAAATTTCAAGAATAGACCCGGTCACCATGCAGGCCATTGGTAAAAAAGACAATTATTCAGCAACACATTTTTTTGACAGCAGGCTGCCTCCATCCTATTCACAGGAAAACAAATACGCAAAAATTTATCAGCACTTTAAAGGTTGGCAAATAGAGACCGAAAATGGGCATTTTGAGCCCTCCACCTTTACAATGATGGATTACCGGCTTAAGCACGAAAATTCTACGAGTTTTACTTATATCTTACCGGAATCATCGAATAAAGCACTGATAGAATACACTTTTTTCACCCCTTTTTTAGTTGAAGACGACATTTATGATGCAATGTTGAAGAAATACCTCTCAGAAATACTGAAAATTAAGAACTTCAGGATAAATTCAGTCGAATCTGGGGTGATTCCTATGACAGATTTCCCTTTTGAAGAACAAAACAGCAAAGAAATTACCAAAATTGGCACCGGAGGGGGTTGGGTAAAGCCAAGCACTGGCTATTCTTTTAAAAGTACAGAGAAAAAAGTAAATAAGGTCGTAGAAAATATTATAAGGGGATTGACTCCCGGAAAAGATCTCATCAATAAGAAATTCCGGCGTTATGATGCTATTTTTTTAGACGTCCTGGCCAGGCATAACGAGAAGGGAGAGTCGATATTTGCCAAATTTTACACTTCAAATTCTGTTGAAGATATTTTTAAATATTTAGATGAAGAAACCTCTCTTTCAGAAGAGATGAAGATTATGTTTTCCCTCTTCGGATTTGAATTTATAGAATCTTTCTTCAGAAAAATATAGAAAATTCAGGATTTAAGCAGCTCGTCCAGCGTGTTTCTCATACTAGTGCTATTCCAGTCTGCCGCACCTACTTTCTTAATCACAATATTACCTTTTCTGTCTATTAAAAAGGTTGTGGGTAAAGTAAAACCATCCAAAGGTTTAGGATCTGTAGTTAACATCCTGTAAGTAGGCAGTGTATAACGGTTACGTTTCAAGAAATTAGTTGTGGTTTCATGATCTTCGCCCGAAATAAAGAAGAAAGCAACCTTATCACCATAATCCTGGTAAAGCTCCTGGAAACTTGGCATTTCTGCAATACAGGGAGGACACCATGTAGCCCAGTAGTTTATCAGGATCACTTCGCCCTCATATTCTGAAAAATCTACACGTTCTTTACTGCTTTTCTCCAGAACCCAATTGTAGTTCGCAATCTGCTCCCTGTCTTCCTCGTTGGTCACTGAAGGGCTAAAGGCAAAAGCTTTATTCGCAAAAATCTGCAAAGGCTTTCTGATTTGTGGAATAAGAAGAGCCAGGATGATCACGATTAAAATGATATTGGTCCACTGGTTCTTAAATAATTTCATTGCTCTAAAATTGGGATGTAAAGAAACAAAAGAACCGCTAAATCCTCAATAAATTGTAATGTAATTTATACCTATCGGGAGGTTCTAAATTACCTCACCTTCAATTTCTAATTTTCAGAAGAATATTTTTTAATGAGAAAGCGTCGCTATTTTCTTGTTAAGCTTATAAACTTCTTTTTTAAGTAAATCCAAAGCGTCTTCTAGTGCCTGAATTTTTCCTTTGGCAGCTATTTCATGATGAGGCACCAGAACACCACTAATTTTACCCCTTACAATCATTAATTCCCGAATGTCTTGTTTATTTATTTTCTTTTCACCTTCTTCATCCTGAGTATTATCATTTTCCATGATCAGGAAAGAAGGATCTTCGCTAACGCGAATGCGCTTAATTAGAATAGCTACTTTGGAAATAATTAGCACCAAAGAATCATCCAGGACATTCTCCAGGTTTTTTTGGCTCTGGCATATAACAACGTCTCCCGAAAGAACTGTAGGAGCCATGCTGTTTCCTTCTACCTCAAAAAGCTTTTGATTTTGTGTGGGATTAAACCCGGGAATACGAAACCAGTCGTAACTTTCAAGATGTTCGTCGGTATCAAAATTCTTTATAAAACCTGCGTGTGCCGAGACTCCAATATAAGGCACGAAACCATTTGTGACAGACATTTTTATTACAAATTTGTCTCCCTTTAAAAGATAGTCTGTAGTTACATCGTACAGTTTGCTAAGGTTAATAATATGTTCTGCCACGATCCCGTTTTGTGAATTTTCAATAAGTGAATAGGCCGCCTGCGATATAAAGAGCCTTTCAGCAACATGCTTCTGCGAAAATTTATGCCTGCTCCTCAGTTCCTTTATTCTTTTACCTATCTCTTGTCTTCCTCTCATATACTCATTTTCTCGGGCCCATTTTTAGCGGGGTAATTCCATTTTAACAAAGATCGTGCATTAATTAAAGACCGTAAATCTTTATAATTAATAATGATAATCTAAAGGTTTTATCCAGCGAACTAAGTTAAACACCTGTTAAATTTTTTAGAACTAATTTTGGAAACTATAGGTTACCATAACTTCGTATGGAAGAAACCATATGATGTAAAGGTTACATGAATGAAACACATATTATTATGCCACAACACTTTAAAATTAATCAACTCTAATTTGAACTTACTAAGTATGTATTATTCCATTTCCGAAGATCATAAAGGAAGTGATCATCTGGAATACACAGGAATCTTAAATAAACGTATTGCGATAAGGGAAGATATAAAACGCGAACTAAAAGAATATTTTAGTATACTTAAAGAAAGCAACGGAAACAAAGTTAAAAAATCGATCATTCTTGCGCTCTCCCCTTTTGTAAAACTCGAATATGCCATGACGGCATCATTAAGAAGACCTACCTGGGAAAATTGTGAAACTTGCGAACTATCCAATGTTAGTCTTTATTATGATTGTCTTTATAGGAATTCAAGCTCCAGGAATTTTACAGATTTGTTACTGAAGCAAAAAGGAAGAATAGAAGAATATCTTATAGCACAAATGTGAAAATTAGCTATTTGAAATGGGGATTAAAATAGCTAATTAGAAAGCCCGGAAGTATTTCCGGGCTTTTTTTAATCAAAAAACTCCCGAAAAGATCTTTCGGGAGTTTTATATTTAATGAACAAAGTGCAATTTAAGCCGCGTTCTGTTCTTTTATAAGGTTTAAGGCTGAACCTTTTCTATACCACGCAATTTGTGGTTCATTATAGGTATGGTTTGCCTTAATAGTATCTTTACTTCCATCGGCATGTACTACTTCAATAGTTAACTGCCTGTCTGGAGCAAAATCTTCAAGATCAACAAAATTGAAGGTATCATCTTCCTGAATAAGATCGTAATCTTCTTCATTGGCAAAAGTAATCCCTAACATTCCCTGTTTCTTAAGGTTTGTTTCGTGAATACGTGCAAAAGATTTTACCAACACCACTTTCACTCCAAGGTGGCGTGGCTCCATTGCCGCGTGTTCCCTGGAAGATCCTTCCCCATAGTTATGGTCTCCAACAACTATTGTAGGAACGCCAGCTTTCTTATATTCCCTTTGTACTGCAGGAACCCCGTCGTACTCTCCGTTAAGCTGATTTTTTACAAAGTTTGCCTTTTTATTGAAAGCGTTAATCGCTCCAATTAAACAGTTATTGGAAATATTGTCCAGGTGACCTCTGTAGCGCAGCCACGGCCCCGCCATAGAGATATGGTCTGTAGTACATTTTCCAAAAGCCTTAATTAGAAGTTTTACACCTGTGAGATTTTCACCATCCCAGGGTTCAAAAGGAGTAAGTAATTGAAGACGTTCACTATCCTCGGCTACTTTTACCTCTACCGAACTTCCATCTTCTTTTGGCGCAACATATCCTGCGTCTTCCACAGCAAAACCTTTTGTTGGTAATTCAATTCCCTTAGGTTCGTCCAACATCACTTCCTCTCCGTCTTCATTTATCAATTTGTCCCGTGTAGGATCAAAATCAAGTCGTCCGGAAATTGCAATCGCAGCAACCATTTCTGGAGAACCTACAAAAGCATGTGTATTAGGGTTACCATCTGCACGTTTGGAAAAGTTTCGGTTAAAGGAGTGGACAATGGTGTTCTTCTCATCCCCTTTACGGTCACTCCTGTCCCACTGCCCAATACAAGGCCCGCAGGCATTTGTAAAGACAGTAGCATCAAGATCTTCAAATATCTGAAGTAATCCGTCTCTTTCTGCAGTAAACCTTATCTGTTCAGACCCGGGATTAATACCAAAATCTGATTTTGCTTTTATCTTTTTATCTACCGCCTGTTTCGCAATCGACGCAGCACGCGTTAAATCTTCGTAAGAGGAATTGGTACAGGAACCAATAAGTCCCCAATCTACATTAATAGGCCAGTCTTCCTGCTTTGCTTTTACCGCCATTTCTGAAATTGGCGTTGCAAGGTCTGGAGTAAAAGGTCCGTTTAGGTGAGGCTTTAATTCTGAAAGGTTTATTTCGATCAATTCGTCAAAATACTGCTCAGGATTGGCATAAACCTCATCATCTCCCGTTAAATGCTCACGTACTGCATTTGCAGCCTCGGCAACATCTGTACGGTTTGTAGCCTTAAGGTAACGCTCCATAGAGTCGTCGTATCCAAAAGTAGAAGTGGTCGCACCAACTTCAGCACCCATGTTACAGATTGTACCTTTACCGGTACATGACATGCTTCTTGCACCTTCACCAAAATATTCTATAATCGCACCTGTTCCTCCTTTTACAGTAAGGATTCCCGCTACTTTTAAGATCACATCTTTAGCAGCAGTCCAGCCAGAAAGTTTTCCGGTTAGTTTTACACCTATTAATTTAGGGAATTTTAGTTCCCACGCCATTCCGGCCATCACATCTACCGCATCTGCACCACCAACACCAATGGCCACCATTCCCAGTCCACCTGCATTTACAGTATGAGAATCGGTACCAATCATCATTCCACCGGGAAATGCGTAATTTTCAAGAACAACCTGATGGATAATACCTGCACCCGGTTTCCAGAATCCAATGCCGTATTTATTTGATACTGATTCCAGAAAATCAAAAACTTCACTGCTTGATTTATTCGCACTCTGAAGGTCGATTGCAGCTCCCATTTTAGCCTGGATAAGGTGATCACAATGTACCGTGGTTGGCACCGCCACCTGCTTTTTACCGGCTTGCATAAACTGCAGTAAAGCCATTTGTGCCGTCGCATCCTGGCAGGCAATCCTATCCGGAGCAAACTCCACATAATCTTTTCCTCTCTCGTAAGCCTTAGAAGTTTCGCCGTCCCACAGGTGAGAATAAAGAATTTTTTCTGAAAGTGTTAAAGGTTTTCCAACAACTTCACGTGCTTTGTTTACACGATCTGCCATTTGGCTATACACCTTTTTGATCATATCAATATCGTATGCCATGTTCTAAAAGTTTTTTGTTCTAAAAAAGTCCCGCAAATTTACGAATTTCAGACGGGTTTTGAAAGTTATAGACAATATTCAGAAAATAATAGAAATAATTCATCTCTTTTTGCTGTTTATCTCTAATATATCCGTTAATATAAAAATTAAGGATAAAATTTAAGAATTTGCTAATTATGAAGGAAATGCTTAGCATTTTCTAAAATTTGTTGGCTTCCAAATGAATGAGTTTTCTCTTCGAAAAAGGTAAATTATTGGAGAAAAAATGGAAAAACCAACATAGAAAGTAATCAGAAAACTTTATCGCGGATTTTCTGTTTCGCGAAATCCAGAAAGATTACTAACCTAACCGGATATAGTAAAGCAGAACAGCAAACTGATCACTTCAGGCGAAGTTTCAGAATAGATCTTTAATAATTTTTTCTTCAGAAATACCTTCGGCCTCGGCCTTGTAATTCTTAATAATCCTGTGCCGAAGGATTCCAATCGCAACCGCCTGCACATTTTCTATATCCGGAGAAAATTTACCGTTAACGGCTGCATGCGCCTTTGCTGCGAGAATCAGGTTTTGCGAAGCTCTTGGTCCTGCCCCCCAGTCTACATAATCTTTTACCAAGTTGGGCGCTGTATCACCATTAGGCCTGGTTTTGCCTACCAGCCCCACGGCATATTCTATAACATTATCTGCAACGGGAATCCTCCTGATGACCTGCTGAATTTCCGATATTTCGTTTGCTGTAAGAAGCGGCTGAACCTGGGGTTTGTTATCTGTCGTTGTACTCTTTACCACATCTACCTCTTCCTGAAACGTTGGATATTCAAGGTTAATAGCAAACATAAACCTGTCCAGTTGCGCCTCGGGCAAAGGATAAGTTCCTTCCTGCTCAATAGGATTTTGGGTAGCCAATACAAAATAAGGAAGATCAAGTTTGTAATGGTGTCCCGCAACAGTCACCGCCCGTTCCTGCATCGCCTCAAGCAGTGCCGCCTGGGTCTTGGGCGGGGTACGGTTTATTTCGTCTGCCAGGATGATATTTGCAAAAATTGGCCCCTTAATGAATTTGAACCGGCGGTTCTCGTCCAGAATTTCTGAACCCAGGATATCACTGGGCATAAGATCTGGTGTAAATTGTATTCTTTTAAAATCCAGTCCCAATGCCTGTGCAATGGTATTTACCATTAGCGTCTTTGCCAGACCGGGAACTCCTATTAACAAAGAATGCCCCCCAGAGAAAATGGAGAGCAAAATTTGATTTATAACTTTATCCTGACCTACGATCACTTTCGCGATCTCCTTTTTTAACTGCCGGTTCTTTTCTACCAGCTTTTCTACAAGTGCAACGTCAGACATTAAAAATATTTTATTTCTTTAACCAGTTACTATTGTACTCGCAGTCCCTGAATTTGCTGTTTACTTTAATATAAGTGTCTGCAATTTTTTCTGTTTGCCATTCTTCTATAGCCTCCAGTTGCTTTGCCTGTAGCGCAAGATCCTTAATCTTGAGATAATCTGTAGCGTAATTTGCTTCGTGCTCGGGTATACGCTTTACAACCTTTATGAGTTTAAAAAAGGGCTTTCCTGTATCGTCATTGTCAGTTAACCTCAAAGACATCTCTCCTTCTTCAAGATTCACAACCTGATTGTAGATCTTGGGATCTAATTTAGTCAGTTCAAATTTTGTATCACCTGTCTGCGGGTTCCTTAACTTACCACCATCATTCCTGGTCTCTTTTTCATCTGAAAATTCTTTCGCAGCTTCAGCAAATTCTAGTTTACCTTCACCAACACGCTTTCTTATGGTGTCAATTTTCGACTTTGCTTCTTCTACAGTAGCATTTGTCACCCCGGGAATTAACAGGATATGCCGAAGGTCTACCTGTTGACCTCGTATTTTGTCGATCTCAATAATATGAAAACCAAATTCACTTTGAAAAGGCTCACTTACTTCACCTTCCTGAAGGCTAAAAGCAACATCCTTAAATTCCTTTACAAAATTGTCTTTTCTTCCTAAAGAGAGAATCGAGCCGCCGGTATTGGTATCATCAGAATATAAAATAGCTTTAGTTCTAAAACTCGCATCGTTATCCACAACATCAGCCCTAAATTCGTTGAGACGATCTATTACTTTCTGTTTTTCACTTTCAGGAATTTCAGGACGCACAACAATTTGAGCGATTTCCACCTCATCACCAAAAACAGGAAGTTCATCTTCCTTCATTTCTTCAAAGTAAGCCCGCACTTCTTCAGGGGTTACTTCTACACTTTCCACTATTTTTTGCTGCATCCTGGAAGAAAGTTGCCTTTCCTTGTTAATCTCAAAAAGCTCTGTGCGCAGTTCAGCTTCAGACTCTTTATTATAATATTCAACCACTTTTTCTACAGAACCAAGCTGCCTGCTCATTTCAGCAATTTGTTGATCGATGTAACTTCTAATATCAGCATCCAGCACCACGATACTATCCTGGACGGCATGGTGTGCATACAGCTTGTTCTCCATTAAAGAACCGGCCAGATTACATTCAGTTACGTTTGCCGTAGACATATTCTGGCTCTGCATTTGCTTATACATCAGGTCAATATCGCTGTCAAGGATAATATATTCACCAACAACAGCAGCAATTCCCTCAACCCTTCTGCGTTCATTGTTATTTTCGGTAATTTGCTGTGCCACTTCTTCTTTAGGCTGTATGGCTGTGCTGTCTGTTACAATAACCTCCTGGGCCTGCATTCCAACTACAAAAAGCATAAACATTATGCCCGTTGTGATCCTAGTTATATATTTCAAATTCATTGTTTTTAATTGCATCTTTTGTAATATCCTTTTCTAATTCCTTAACCAAATCCAGTTTTCGTTTGTTCAAAAGTATTTGTTCTATTGTAGCCGAAGCATATTCTAACGGAGCCTGCTCATTACGTGTAAGCACATCATTTACATAGACCAAATATACGCTTAGGGAATCTTCAAGCTGCAGATAATTCGACTTTTTTAGTAATTGGCTGCGATCATCGGCTGAAAGTGGACCAATCTTGTCGTAAACTGCTTTTGTCCTAACCCAGATAGAATCATTCATAGAATAATTTTTAAACTGAAGGGCAAGGTTTTCCAACTGTGCTTTATCCTCGTCGTTAAAACGAATAATCCAGCTTTTAATTTTATCCAGATTGGTATTATTTTTATCAAGGTTAATATACCTAACCTTTACCAAATCCTCATTAAGCTTAAAATTTTCCTTGTTCTGTTCGTAATACTGTTCAATTTCTTCTTCGCTTAATGCCGTATCCAGTTTCTTGGAAACTATAGCCTCGGTATATGCATTGGTATAAATTTCGTTCCTGTAGTTCTCTACCAGATCATCAAATTCTTCCTGCTGTTTCTGCGGAAGGTTAAGCAACGCCCTGTCTATAAGAAGTTGTTGCGTAGCCCAGCGGTTTATATAATTCGAAACAATTAAGCTACTATCTTCAGGAGACGTATTTTCATCTACCAGGGCTTCTATATCCTCTTCATAAAGGTAAGAATCGTTTACCCTAACAACTATATTTCGTTCCTCTGCCACACTAAAGTAATCGCATCCCACAAGCGGAAGTAAAACTAAAATAAAGACAAGCCGGCTTAATATTTTATTCAAACTCATTCTCTTAGGCTTTCAATTTCTCTGCCAAATACATGCCATAAATTTCTGCCCCATAAATATGGGCAAAAATAAGAATTAGATTAGGTTCTGCAAGCTAAGCCTCTATTGAAATTTAGTACAACCGGTTTTAGTTGAATTAAGATCCTGAAGAACTTTCGATAAAATATTAATGACTTCTATCTTCGGAAGGTTTGCCGGACAGAAGGTCGAAAATTGCCAATTTTGGGCACCCACCTTTTTTCGGGGTATTTAAGGCCCTGCTAATTTGAAAAATTTTTCTTCGGAAAAAGTTCGTAAAAAAAACAATTTCTCCATTTCTATACGTTTAATTGTATGTGGCTCTTATATTTGCCAAAAACTTATAATAAAATGAAAAAAATTGGTTTACTTATTACACTTTTCTTCGTTAGTGTAATAGCAAATGCACAAACAAAGACAGGTACGATCGATCCGGAATTTATTCTTTCCAAAATGCCCGAAATTACCGAGGTTAATACCGGCCTGGAAGGTTATAACGAGGAATTACAGGGAAATTTGCAGGAAAGCATCAGCAATTACGAAACATTAATTGCAGATTATCAGGAAAATAATTCCGCTTTAACCGAAGAACAGAAGAAAGAGAAGGAAACCGAAATTATCGGCCTCGAAAATGAAATAAAAGGTTTCAGGCAAAAAGCTTCTGTAATGATTCAGATGAAAAGAAATGAACTCTCAGAGCCGCTTTACCGAAAAATTGAGGCAGCAATGCAAAAGGTCATACAGGCAGAAGGATATACCCATATTATTAATTCTGGCGGAAACAGCCTTGCTTTTGCCGCCGAGCAATATGATATCACAGAATTGGTGATGGAGGAATTGGGAATTTCAACAGAAAATTTAGAAGCTGAATAAAAGCCGAAAATTGCCAAAAACACAAAGCCTCAGTTTTTAGCTGAGGCTTTTTTGTTTTCCTGCAAGGTCTTAAGGACCTTGTAGGTATATTTTAGAAATGATAATTCGGTTTAAGAACTATCCCGAATCTTATATAATTCTAATAAACCTTATCTGCTATAATTAGGAGATTCCTTGGTGATCGTCACGTCGTGCGGATGACTTTCATGTATCCCGGAAGAGGTGATTTTAATAAATCTACCATTCTCCTTTAGGGTTTCTATATCTTTAGCGCCGCAATAGCCCATTCCGGCTTTCAGACCTCCAACAAACTGATGGATACTTTCTTCAAGTTCTCCTTTATAAGGAACCCTTCCCACAATCCCTTCCGGAACCAGTTTTTTAATATCATCTTCCACATCCTGGAAATAACGATCTTTTGAACCCTTTTGCATGGCTTCAACAGATCCCATCCCGCGATAGGATTTAAATTTTCTTCCTTCGTAAATAATGGTTTCACCGGGAGATTCTTTAGTTCCGGCAAGCAAAGAGCCCAACATCACCGTATCTGCCCCGGCGGCAATCGCTTTGGGAATATCTCCGGTATAGCGAATCCCTCCATCTGCAATTACAGGTACGCCACTGCCTTTTATAGCTGCAGCAACTTCCAGGACTGCCGAAAACTGAGGAAATCCAACCCCGGCCACGATCCTGGTAGTACAAATAGACCCGGGACCAATCCCTACTTTTACCGCATCTGCTCCTGCCTCAACCAAGAATTTCGCGGCCTCTCCCGTAGCTATGTTTCCAACCACCACTTCAAGATCTTTAAACTTCTTTTTAACTGCTTTTAAAACTTCCACCACACCTTTGGTATGGCCGTGTGCAGTATCGATAATTACCGCATCTACTCCGGCTGCAACAAGAGCTTCCACCCTGTCTACAGCATCCAGTGTTACCCCAACTGCCGCGGCAACACGAAGCCTTCCGTAGCTATCTTTATTAGCCATAGGCTTTTGGGTAAGCTTCGTAATATCCCGAAAGGTAATTAGCCCCACCAGCTTATCTTCCTTATTTACAACCGGAAGCTTTTCAATCTTGTTCTCCTGAAGGATATCTTCTGCCTGGTCCAGCGAAGTCCCTTCAGAAACCGTTACCAGGTTTTCTGAAGTCATTACTTCTGCAATTGGCCGCTCAAGATTTTTTTCAAAACGTAAGTCACGGTTGGTGACTATCCCCAACAATTTTCCTTCGCCATCTACAATGGGTATTCCTCCAATGCTATGCTCCCTCATCTGGGCCTTGGCATCTTTCACTTTTGCCGAAATTGGTAAAGTAACAGGATCGATGATCATGCCGCTCTCTGCCCTCTTTACCTTTCTAACCTTTAAAGCCTGTTGCTCAATTGTCATATTCTTGTGAAGTACGCCTATGCCTCCTTCTCTTGCCATAGCTATAGCCATACGAGATTCTGTAACGGTATCCATCGCAGCAGATACAATGGGAACGTTAATGGAAATATTCCTCGTAAATTTTGTACGGATACTGACTTCGCGCGGTAAAACTTCAGAAAAAGCGGGCACTAAGAGTACGTCGTCGTATGTGAGACCTTCTCCAAGAATTTTAGATTCGTGTGCAGTCATAGCAATTAAGGATTTAATTGCGTGCAAATATAAGCTCTTTTGATTAGAAATAGCCGATTATAGCAAGCTAATTATTTGCGAGAAGCTTTCGGGAAACTTATAATAAACTCTGCACCGGCTCACAGATAGGAATTTGATTATTAAGTGGATGAAATTATAAAAATAAATCTTTAAATATCTAACTTTTAATGATATGAAGTAAAAAGCTTTGTGGCCTCATTATATGCAGATTCGAAACTCCCCATCCTCACATTGCTGTCTGCCTTTTTAGAATTAAAATAGGAAACCATCTTTTCTGAAGGCATATTTCCTGTGAGTTCATCCTTAGCCATAGGGCAACCGCCAAAACCCTGGATTGCGCCATCAAACCTGTAGCAGCCGGCTTTATATGCCGCATCTATTTTCTCATGCCAGCTGGAAGGCGTGGTATGCAGATGTGCACCGAATTCTATATTCGGAAATTTTGGAATCAGATTCGAAAACAAGTAGTCTATAACATCTGGTGTAGAACTTCCAACAGTGTCTGATAATGATAAAATTTTAACTCCCAATGCCGAAAGTTTTTCTGTCCACTCCCCTACTATTTCCACATTCCATGGATCACCATAAGGATTCCCAAAACCCATTGAAAGATAGGCCACCACTTCTTTATTATTATCCCCGGCAATCTCTATAATATTCTTTAGAACTTCTACAGATTCTGAAATGGTTTTATGGGTATTCCGCATCTGAAAATTTTCAGAAATTGAAAAAGGATATCCTAAATAGTGGATTTCCTCATAAACTGAAGCCTCCTGCGCACCACGCATGTTGGCGACAATAGCCAGAAGTTTACTGTTCGTCTTTGAAAGATCAAGTTGCTTTAAAACTTCTGAAGTATCTGCCATTTGCGGAATGGCTTTGGGAGAAACAAAGCTTCCAAAATCTATGGTATCGAATCCGCATCTTAAAAGTGACTGGATATACTGCACTTTTTTATGTGTGGGGATAAAGGGTTTAATCCCCTGCATTGCATCCCTTGGACATTCGATAAGCTTTATTTTTTGCATAGATCCAAAGATAGCAAAAGCCCCCCAACCCCCAAAGGCGGAAGATACCTCTGTTTAAATTAAAAAAACCTAAAAATACAGGTTACGCGACTTATTGAAATTACAGCTTTAATTTTTCTCTTACTTGTTTCTATCTGCCACTTCCAGGATCTTATGGTTTATAGCTTTTACAAGCGCCGGACCTTCATAAATAAACCCTGTGTATAATTGCACAAGGCTTGCCCCGGCATCCAGTTTTTCCAGCGCATCCTCTGGAGAATGGATACCTCCCACGCCTATTATCGGGAAGGCCTTGTTGCTTTTTTCAGATAAGAATCTAATAACTTCGGTAGAGCGGTTCTTCAGCGGTTTTCCGCTCATTCCGCCAGTTTCTTTTTTGTTTTCAGATTTTAAACCTTCACGTGAAATGGTAGTATTGGTGGCAATAATACCGGCGATTCCGGTCGACTGCATAATTTCAATAATATCGAGCAACTGTGCATCGGTAAGATCGGGTGCTATTTTTAACAATATCGGCTTTTGCTTCGGCTTTGCAAGATTTAGGTTCTGAAGCGTATTTAACAAATTAGTTAAGGGCTCTTTATCCTGAAGTTGCCTTAAATTAGGCGTATTTGGGGAACTCACGTTAACCACAAAATAATTTACATGCTCATAAAGTGCTTCAAAACAAATTTTATAATCTTCTACTGCATTTTCATTAGGAGTAACTTTATTTTTCCCAATGTTACCTCCAATAAGCACATTCTTATTCTTTTTTAGCCGTTCCACCATGATCTCTACCCCGCCATTATTAAAACCCATACGGTTAATAATCGCCGCATCCTCCTTAAGCCGGAAAAGCCTCTTTTTCTCATTGCCCGGCTGCGGTTTGGGCGTCACAGTACCAACTTCTATAAACCCAAATCCGAAATTGGAAAGCTCTTTATATAATTTTGCATCTTTATCAAAACCAGCAGCAAGACCAACCGGATTTTTAAATTTAAGACCAAAAACTTCCCTCTCCAATTTGCGGTCATTAACCTGGTACTTTTTCTTCAGAAAAGAAGATATTCCCGGAATCTTATTGACTTTCTTTAAAACATTAAAAGTAAAGTAATGCACTTTTTCAGGGTCATATCTAAAAAGTGCCGATCTAATTATAGAGGTATACATAGTAGTGGGTTTGTACAAAAGTAGTTTAATTCAGAAAAAAATATGAGAGGAAAACCTAAAAGGTTTTGAACCCGTTTTGCGAATGTGTATTTTTGAATAAAGATGAACAACAATGACCAATAAGCAGCGAATATTAGACAGATTTCTAAGCTATGTGAAGATTGACACCCAAAGTGACCCTGGTAGCGATTCTACCCCAAGTACAAAAAAACAATGGGCTTTAGCAAATTTACTCGTAGACGAGCTAAGGGAAATGGGGATGCAGGACGTTAATATAGATGAGCATGCTTATGTAATGGCGACTTTACCCGCAAATGTTGCACACAAAGTACCTGTAATAGGCTTTGTTTCCCATTTTGATACCACGCCAGATTTTAGTGGAAAAAATGTGAATCCGCAGATTATAGAAAATTACGACGGCGGGGATATTATCTTAAACAAAGAAAAGAATATCACCCTTTCTCCTGAATATTTTGAAGATTTAGCGCAGTACAAAGGCCAGACGATAATTACCACAGATGGCACAACGCTCCTGGGTGCCGATGATAAAGCCGGGATTGCAGAAATCATGACGGCCATGCAGTACCTTCTTGACAATCCACAAATAGAGCATGGCGAAATAAAAATTTGTTTTACCCCAGATGAAGAAATTGGCAGGGGCGCACATAAATTTGACGTTCAGAAATTTGGTGCAGAATGGGCTTATACAATGGATGGCAGCCAGATTGGTGAACTTGAATACGAAAATTTTAATGCAGCTTCAGCAGTAGTAAAAGTAACTGGTAAAAGTGTGCATCCGGGATACGCTAAGGATAACATGATTAACAGCCTTTATATCGCCCAGGATTTTATAAGCTCCTTACCAAGACTGGAAACCCCGGAACATACCGAAGGCCGACAGGGATTTTTTCACCTGAGTAATATGAAAGGTGATGTTGAAGAATCCGAACTTCATTACATAATCCGGGATCATGATAAGAAGCATTTTGAAGCCAGGAAAAAAATGATCCTGGACCTGGGCGAAGAAATTTGTACGCAATACGAGCGCGACTGTGTACATATAGAAATTAAAGATCAATACTCTAATATGAAGGAAAAGGTAGAACCGGTAAAACATATCGTGGACCTTGCCGAAAAAGCTATGAAAGCGGTAGGTGTAAAACCTATTATTAAACCCATACGAGGTGGCACAGACGGTGCACAGCTAAGTTATATGGGCCTTCCCTGCCCTAATATTTTTGCCGGTGGGCATAATTTCCACGGAAAATACGAATATGTACCCGTAGAAAGTATGCAGAAAGCTGCCGAAGTAATTGTAAAACTGGCCCAGCTTACTTCAGATCAATATAAATGATTAATCCGCTCCTTAAATTATGCCTGTACAATCAGCAGATCAATATCTAGAAGTACACCCTAACTGGCAGGAAGAACTTTCTGTTTTGAGAAAGATGTTAATTTCTACAGAGCTGAAAGAAGAAATAAAATGGGGCGCCCCGGTTTACACTCTTAAAGGAAAAAATGTGGTAGGATTGGCTGCTTTTAAAAATCATTGTGCAATTTGGTTCTTTAATGGTGTGTCACTTCAAAAAAACACATCTTTACTGGAAAACGCACAAGAAGGAAAAACTAAGGCACTTAGGCAAATAAAATTCAGGAAAGGAGATGAAGTAAATCCCGATGTTTTGCTGAAATATGTAGCAGAAGCCATAGCCAATCAGAAATTGGGAAATACAGCAAAACCAAAAATTAATGCCCAGCTAATTTTACCTCCTGAACTAAAAAGCGCTTTTGAAGAGGACGAAGAATTAAAATCTGCTTTTGCCAAACTTCCTGAAGGCAAACAAAGGGAATATACCCACTATATTACTGAAGCAAAACGGGAAAACACGAAGCAGAATAGATTGGAAAAGATACTCCCTTTAATTAAAAAAGGATTTGGTTTAAACGATCACTACAGAAAGGTATGAAAACTGGCATTTTTAGCCTCTCACTTTTTTAGCAAGATTTTGAAACCTCGTAGATAACAATCTTCCGTAATTCTCATCTTTCCTGATTATATTTCGCCATTTACACCTTAAAACATGTAGCAAATACGAATAAATACGTTTTTTTTCTCCGCCAATCCTGAATTTTTCTAAAAATCTTTCCATATCATTTTAATCGCCTGGATAATAATGGTAGGAAGAATACTGGCAATAATTATGATTATCCAAACCCTGAAGTCCAGTCGCTGAAAGGCAAAAACTTCTGCCAGAACGGGAATAAAATATGCCGCGAAAAGTACAGCGGTGCATAAACCAATAGCCATCCAAACATATTTGTTCCGGGTTACCTGGTTGTTGAAAAAGTTTTCGTCTGCTTCCCGCATATTAAAAACATGAAGAAATTGAGCAAGCGCAAGGCTAAAAAAAGCAATGTTGTTATTTATTTCTTCAAGCTCTCCCCACACGTAGTGAGAATAAAGATAAGCACCACTTACCGAAAGGGCAATTATGATCCCGTAAATAACAATTTGCGTCCAGTTTTTCCTGGTAATTATTGGTTCTTCCGGATCCTTGGGCGGCAACTTCATCACATGCGGATTGCCCTCTCCTATCCCCAATGCCAGTGCGGGAAAGACATCAGACAACAGGTTAAGAAACAGCAACTGCAAAGGTAAAATGGGCAGGATAAAGAGCGTAAAACTCATTAGGGCGATAATAAGGATTTCTGCAAGGTGATAGGAGAGCTGATACATCACAAACCGCCTTATATTTCCAAAAATGGTACGCCCCTGTTCAATGGCTTTCACTATAGATTCAAAAGAATCGTCTTTAAGAACAACGTCTGATACTTCCTGGGCCACCTGAGTCCCCCTCTTGCCCATGGCGATCCCAATATCAGCTTTTTTAAGGGCGGGCGCATCGTTCACCCCGTCACCGGTCATACCCACGATTTCCCCTTCGTCCTGGTAGTGCTGAATAAGTTTCAGCTTTTGTTCAGGATCTACACGGGAGAAAATAGGTGTGGTAACCAACTTCTCGTTGTTATCTTTTTCAAGTTCTTCCTGAAGATGCTTTCCGTGAAGTACTTCAGAATCTTTTTGCTCATCTTCTTCAGAAAGATGGACCTGCCTCCCTACGTTCTTTGCGGTACCGGGATGATCCCCTGTTACCATCACTACCTTAATTCCGGCAGCTTTGGCGCCATCTATAGAGTCGGTCACTTCTACACGCGGTGGGTCCAGAAAGCCAATAAGTCCAACCAGTGTAAGTTCCTGTAAAAAATCCTCAGCTTCGTCTCCTTCTGGAAGTGTATCTGTTTCTTTATATGCAAATGCGAGTACCCTCAGGCCATTTTCAGCCAGATCATTATTTTGTTTTTTCCACTTTTCTTTTTGATCCTCAGACAAATCTTTAAGCTCCCCTTTTATCAGTATTTTATGTGAGCGGTCCAGGATAGCATCTGTAGAGCCTTTCCCCGCAATATAAAATTTATCATCTTCTTTGTAGGCGGTGCCCATCACCATAGACTCCGAGTCGAAAGGGTCGTGCAGCTTTCGCTCCAGTCCACGCTTTTCTCTATAAAAATCTTTGTCAAACCGGCTCACAAAATTCAGCAGAGCAATTTCCAGGGGGTCTCCTTTAGCCGAAACATTTTTATCGTCATCGCCGTTCTCTTCATCTTTATCGTGCTTACTATTATCCCCTTCTGAATAATCTCCGGAAGAATATGTTTCCTTTTTTTCTTCTTTCCCAGGAGCTTCATTATCGTTTCCCAGGGAAGCGTCATTGGCCAAAACTGAAATCTTCAGCATATGGCTGAAGTTTTCATTTTCTTCGGGATTTTCGGTATTTTCCAGGGTAGGTTTTTTACCGCCATGCCAGTCCACTTTTATAAGCTCTTTTTCGGGAAGGCAAAAGCTATCTACAGTAAGTTCATTTTTTGTGAGCGTCCCTGTCTTATCAGTAAAAATCACAGTGGTTTCGCCCAGAGTTTCCACAGCACTTAATTTTTTAATCAGGACGTTCTTTTTCGAAAGTCGGTACATACCACGCGCCAGGGCAATACTGGCAACAATTGGCAAACCTTCGGGAATTGCGGCAATAGCCCAGGCTATAGATGTTTGCACCAGTTGATATACTTCTTTTCCTGCGATCCAGCCAATTAAAAAGAAGGCAGCTGCCATGGCCAAAATGACCCAGATGAGATTTTTGGTTAACTTGTTAAGCTTTAAGTTAAGAGGCGTTTCCTCATCTTCCTGTTCCTGCACCATGGCCGAAATATTTCCCATTTCAGTATCCATCCCGGTTCCAAAAACAATAGCTTTTCCTTTGCCCCCGGTAATAGCTGTACCCTTGTACACAATGTTGGTACGGTCTGCCACCTGTTTTTCATCTTCAATAATTTCTGTAGTTTTATCTACAGGAACAGATTCCCCGGTTAACGGTGCCTCGTCGGCCTTTAACTCAGTGGCCTCCACTAAACGGGCATCAGCCGATACAAGGTCTCCGGCTTCTAACAGCAGCACGTCCCCGGGAACAACCTCTTCAGCATCAATTTCTATATCTTTTCCATCTCTTAAAACCCGCGCCTGGATCTTATCCATTTCTTTAATGGCTTCCATAGATTTTTGGGCCTGGTATTCCATCCAAAAACCAATAATGGTATTAACCAGCAGAACGGCAAGGATTGCCACAGCCTCGGGGATATCCCCGAAAGCAAAAGCAAGGGCAGCTGCCGCGGTAAGCAGATAAATAACCGGATTATTTATTTGAGAAAGAATAATTTGCCAAATGCTACGCTGCTTACTTTCCTTAAGCTTATTACGGCCATGCCTGTCAAGCCTTTTTTCTACTTCATTATGGGAAAGTCCGTTTTCAGGATCTGAGGATACTGAATCGGCTACTTCTTTCCATTCTTTCCGGTAGGCGTCTTTAACAGCCTTATTTTTACTTGGTTCTGCCATTATAGTTTGGGCTCGGTTAACTTCTTATTCCGGATAGCACTTACCGGAATATTTATATGAGTTAAAACCCAATGTAACTTTTATTAAAGGGCTTCAGATAATTCCACTCCAGCTTAAAGCACCCGGTTTTCTATACTAAAAGTATAGTTTTTTTTCGAGGTGAAAAATCAATTTCAAGAGATTTTGATTCCGAACTAATTAGTGTAAATGGTTCTATCTTGCTTTAAAAAACACATTGAATTTCGACTAAAAATCACTCTTTTATTTTAGTCCAAACTAGGAAATTCCAGAAATAAAAAACCTGTGAAGAAACTAACTTCACAGGTTTTTAAAATTTTTGTTACCTCAAAGGCTAACGCAAGTATAATTATTTCTTTTCCTTTACTGCCGGCTTTGCAGGCTCATTAAGTTTTTTGCTCATTTCCATAGAAATGGAAGAACGATCAAAAGTAATTTTCCCTGCCCCGGTTTCTATAATTACTGCATTATTTTTCTCACTAAAATCTAAAATTTTGCCGTGCATCCCACTTTTAGTAACAATCCTGTCACCTCTCTTAAGTTCTTCAACAAAGTTTTTTTCCTGCTTTGCCTTTTTCATTTGTGGACGTATCATAAAGAAATACACCACTACAAACATTAAGATTATTGGGGCAAACTGCGCTAAATTATCCATATAGTTCTTTCTAGCTATTGGTTTCTCCCGCTTCTACAAAAGCTTTAATTTTTACCTGCTCTTTTCCTTTTTCGGTATTTGCAGATACGGTAACGGTTTTAGTAACCTGCCCATTTCCTGAACCATTATATTTTACGGTCATTTCTGCAGTTTCTCCCGGTGCGATTGGCTCGTTGGGAGCATCTGGCACTGTACATCCACAAGAACTTGTAGCATTGGTAATTACAAGAGGTGCCCTTCCTGTATTGGTAAATTTAAAAATATGTTCTACGTTCTCTCCTTTTTGGATAGTTCCAAAATCGAATTCCTCTTCTTCAAAAGAAATTTCCGGATAAACGGTATCCTGAGCATCACGCTCTGCAGCTGTTTCCACATTTTCTGCTCTTACTTTGTCTGAGGCATTGTTGTTATCCTTACAAGAAGAGAAAAGCAGCGCTCCAACTGCTGCTATCATTAAAAGTCCTTTTTTCATAATAATTTATTTAAATATTTAAAGTTTAAAATTAATAAAAATTCTTTACTACATCAGGCCGCGGCCCATTTTATTTAATTTCCCTTCGGTTTTATATTCCCGGGATAATTTATCTAAAACACCATTAATAAAAATGCTGCTTTTAGGGGTACTGTATTCCTTTGCAATCTCCAGATACTCATTAATAGTAACCTTTACAGGAATTGAAGGGAATTTCATAAACTCACAAATTGCCATTTTTATGAGGACCATGTCCACTTCAGCAATTCTATCTTTGTCCCAGTTAGGTGTTTTCCCCAACATTTCTGAAGAAAGTACCTCATCATTGAGATAGGTTTTTCTGAATAGCTCGATGGCAAACTCCTTATCCTCCGGACTTTTAAAAAGTTTTGTAAGCTTTAATGAATCGGCTGAAGTTTCTTTAAGCTTTTGAAGCATCTTTAAAATTGCCGTATTAATTAACGGAAGGTCATCCAGCCAGGTCAATTTTTTATCTTCCAGATATTCGTAGAGTTTATCGTTGGGAGCTATTATTTGTTTGAAGATTTCAATAACAAAATCCTTATCTTCTTTAAAAGAGGAATTGCGGGTGTGCATGTAATCTCCATAAAGTTCACTTTTTTTGATTTCTTCCCAAACAATAGTCACATATTCGTCATCCCTCTTCCAGTGAGTTATTTTATGATCTTCTAAAACCTGGCGCAAATGCTCATTCTCATCAAGGATTTTGAAGACTTTATTATCAAGAAATTTCTTGTTTGGATCTCTATCTTCCTTCGTGGCCAGGTGCTTCTGCTGGGATCTCTCAAGAAATTTTTCTGCCTTCCCCCTTATTTCAGAAAAGAGGTTTAACTGGAGCAGGTAGAGATCATACATATCTTCCATACTCTTCTTAAGAAATTTTTCTTCCGTGGCAAGTCTGTCATTTTGGCTTTGATTAAAGGCGTATAACGACTGCATGACCTTAACGCGAATATGTCTTCTTGTCAACATAAGTGTAAAAGAACTTTAATAATTAGAAAAGCGAAATTAATTACGCGCTGCAAAAATACCAATAATTTAAAACTGACTACTTGAAAACAGGTTTTTTTCTGAATTCAATCTTTGCTTAGCCGGTATTACGCAATCCACAAAATAAAAAATGTATGTAACCAACTTACATAACACATCTTCTGTCTCTACCAACTGTGGTGCAACAGTAGCACTGAAACTCTAAGCCATATACCAATAATTGCTTATAAACCTGTATCTTTGCACCCAAAAAAATTGCTGATTATTTGAGTTTGTTGTCAAAAGCGCATGTAAACCTTTTAGCTTGCTTTTATAAAACACTGAAATTAATCTGAGCACTTTTTTTGATAAATTGGATCATTTGAACCTCCAGGCTTAATGAAGCACTTAAAACATCTTAATAAATATTTTTATAAGTATAAATGGAAGCTTATTAGCGGACTGGTAATAACCATAGCCGCACGTATTTTTGCCATTTATTATATTCCTTTAATTGGTGATTCCACAAACGTAATTGAAGATTACATAAAAGGCGAGATTACAGAACTTTCTGTAGTACGCAGCGAACTGGCTTACAATATAATGATTATTGTAGGTGCCACGCTAATTTCTGCGTTCTTCACGTTTCTCATGCGGCAAACATTTATTGTAGTATCGCGCCACATGGAATTTGACCTTAAGAACGAAGTCTACCGGCACTACCAGGATCTATCGCTTAATTTCTACAAGAAAAACCGTACTGGAGATTTAATGAACAGGATTAGCGAAGATGTATCTAAGGTACGAATGTACCTTGGGCCCGCTATTATGTACAGTGTCACTACCTTCACCTCTACCGTTGTGGTTTTAATTTATATGATAGATGCTGCGCCAGAGCTTACACTTTACACAGTGATTCCCCTGCCGGTTTTATCCTATGCTATTTATAAATTAAGCGTGGACATCCATAAACGCAGCACCGTTGTACAGCAATATCTATCGAGGCTAAACACCTTTACACAAGAGAGTTTTAGCGGAATTGCCGTGATTAAATCCTACGGGATGGAGCAGCACACCAACAGTGACTTTGTAGAACTTTCTAACGGCAGCCGCGATAAAAATCTCGACCTTGTAAAAGTACAGGCATTCTTTTTTCCGCTCATGGTACTGCTTATTGGGATAAGTAATATCCTGGTAATTTATATAGGCGGAAGAAAATATCTAAATGGCGAAATAGAAAATCTCGGCGTTATTGTAGAGTTCCTGCTGTACGTAAACATGCTTACCTGGCCTGTAGCTTCTATTGGATGGGTAACTTCACTGGTTCAACAGGCATCTGCGTCCCAGCAGAGAATCAATGAATTTCTGGACGAAAAACCTGAAATTACAAACAAGAAAAGTTCTGAAGATAACATAAAAGGAGCTATTGCCTTTAAGGATGTAAGCTTCACCTACGATGATACAAACATCACCGCTTTAAGAAATATTTCTTTTGAAGTTAAAAATGGAGAAACCCTCGCCATTATCGGTAAAACAGGTGCCGGAAAATCAACAATACTGGAACTTATAGGGCGCCTTTATGATGTGGAAGAGGGCGAAATTACCATCGACGGAAGAAATATCCAGAACTTAAACCTCGATAGTCTTAGAAAAAGTATAGGCTACGTTCCTCAGGATGCCTTCTTGTTTAGTGACTCTATCAAAAACAATATAAAATTCGGAAAAACAAACGCGATCGAAGAGGAGATATATGAAGCTGCCAAAAATGCCTCAGTCCACAAAAACATTGTGAACTTCAGCAAAGGATATGATACCGTGCTTGGAGAACGTGGGATTACCCTTTCCGGTGGCCAAAAACAGCGGGTTTCTATTGCAAGAGCCATAATTCATGATCCCGAGATTTTGCTTTTTGACGACTGTCTTTCAGCTGTAGATACAGAAACTGAAGAAGAAATCCTGAATAATCTTTTTAAAATTTCCCAAAATAAAACGACTATTATAATTAGTCACAGAATCTCTTCAGCTAAAAACGCAGATAAGATAATCATCCTGGAAGACGGGCGAATAGTGCAACAAGGTACTCATTCCCAATTAATAAACGAGACGGGATACTATAAAGAGCTATATGCAAAACAGTTAAATGAAAAAGAAATGTGAAAATTCTTTGCTAAATGTTAATAATTTTTAGATTTTTGAAGAGCAAATAAAAACCAACTAAAGCATTTATTTATGAGCGACAAGGGAACGATGGAGAAAGAGGAAATATTCTCTAAAGTGCTAAGAGCCGGAAGAAGAACTTATTTTTTTGATGTAAGGGCTACCCGGGCTGACGATTATTACCTAACCATCACAGAAAGTAAGAAATTTACTAACGATGATGGATCTTTTTATTACAAGAAACACAAGATTTACTTGTACAAAGAAGACTTTGCAGGATTCAATGAGATTCTAAAAGAAATGACAGATTTTATCCTGGACGAAAAAGGTGAAGAGGTAATTAGTGAGCGCCATCAGAAAAATTTTAAGCCTGAAGAGCAGGAAGAAACAAATGCTGCACCAGCAGCAGCTGCTACAACTACCTCTCCAAAAGCTTTTACAGATGTAAGCTTTGACGATATCTAGAAAAGTTACATTTTCAAAAATTTGACCGCCCTTTACTCAACAAGGGCGGTTTTTTTTATGCTGTTTTGTAAGAGAAAATCCTATGGCTTTCCAGTTATCCAACTCTTAAGCCGTTTTTTACTTTAAAGCCAGGCTCTAAAAGCACAATATCGTCCTGCTTACCCACAGCGCCAAGAACAAGGCATTCACTCATGAAATTGGCGATTTGCTTCTTCGGAAAATTTACTACAGCAATAATCTGTTTATTCTTTAAATCTTCCATCTTATAACGGCTCGTTATTTGGGCCGAAGATTTTCTGAAACCTATTTGTTCCCCAAAATCTATTTTTAGCTGAAAAGCTGGTTTTCTGGCTTCCGGGAACTCCTTTACTTCTGTAA
The DNA here is from genome assembly GCF_031846505.1 of Autumnicola edwardsiae. Taxonomy (NCBI): domain Bacteria; kingdom Pseudomonadati; phylum Bacteroidota; class Flavobacteriia; order Flavobacteriales; family Flavobacteriaceae; genus Autumnicola; species Autumnicola edwardsiae. The sequence continues at coordinate 706 of NZ_JAVRHP010000041.1, read as the reverse complement.
TTGTTCCAACCCGCATCTCCACTTTTTCAAAATCCTGCCAGGATAGATCCATAACTATACTTTTTCCAACTGAAATTACTGAAAACTCTCTAATTTCCACATCAATTTGTAACTTTAAATAAAAAATGTCGAGAACACCTTCCTTCATGTTACCGTTGGATACTATTGCTCCTTACTTCAGGCTTCAGGACAGTATCACAGATCATTTTTACACCCTAGAAGATATCAGGGGTGAAAAAGGAACTTTGATAATGTTTATTTGTAACCATTGCCCGTTTGTTAAGCATATAAATAATGAGATAGTACGACTGGCCAACGATTACCGCCAGTCGGGTTTTGGATTTGCCGCCATTATGAGCAACGATGTAGAAAGATATCCACAAGACCATCCTGTTCTTATGAAAGATCATGCCATGAAGCAGCAGTATTCATTTCCGTATCTGTACGACGAGACTCAGGAAGTTGCCAAATCTTACAAAGCTGCGTGTACACCCGATTTTTTTCTTTTTAATGATGAGTTGAAGCTTATCTACAGGGGCCAGCTGGACAATTCCCGTCCCGGTAATGGTATTCCTGTAAACGGGCGGGACTTACGGGAGGCCATGGATGCTGTATTAAATAATCGTAAAGTTTCTTTGTCGCAAAGACCCAGCATTGGTTGCAATATCAAATGGAAGGAGTAGCTTAATAGTTCTGGGATAGATAA
>NZ_JAVRHP010000040.1:0-29627 GCF_031846505.1 Autumnicola edwardsiae | reverse complement strand
AGTCTTCTTTACTGGTGGCGTGGGATTCGTCACCGCCAATATGGAAGTAAGGGCCGGGCGTTATGGCAGCAATTTCGCTAATAACATCATCTATAACTCGTAAGTAATTTCCTTATTTACGCAAAGGCTGCTAAAACCAACTTCAATACCTGTATAAAGTTCGGGAGCTTTATCGTCGCAGTTTAGTTGCGGATAAGAGGCCAGGGCAGCGTTGGTATGCCCCGGCATATCAATTTCAGGGATAACGGTGATATAATGCTTTTGTGCATAGGCGACAATTTCTTTGTAATCCTCCTGGGTATAAAATCCGCCTTCGGTATCGCCAACTTCCCTGGACCCGCCAATGCTGGTAAGTTTTGGCCATTTTTTGATTTCTATGCGCCAGCCCTGGTCATCACTTAAATGCAGGTGCAGTTTATTCATTTTATAGGCAGCGAGAAAGTCGATATATTGTTTTACCTCATTTACGCTGAAGAAATGCCTAGAAACATCCAACATGGCGCCCCGGTAGGAATATTGCGGATGATCTTCAATTTTTCCTGAAGACAAATTCCATTCGGTATTCTGAACCTTGTCACTTTCAACTTCCGGCGGAATGAGCTGTCGCAGGGTCTGGATTCCGCGGAACAAACCTTCGGGAGTAGAGGCCTGTAATTGTACATTTTCGGCTGTAACTTCCAAAGTATAAGCTTCGGGTTTCTGAAATTGAGAATTTTCACTGAGGCTTAAGATAATATTTCCGGAGTTTTTATTTTCTTCAGAATTTTGCTTTACCGGAAGCTCAAAGCCTGTTGCAGGGCTTAAGAATTCAGATAAATAGCTGGCAACAGACCTCATTTCTTCTTCATCTTCAGAAATAAGAATAACAGTTTCAGGAGTAATTGTAAAATTTCCTTCATAGTTCTCTATCTGTACGGGAATGGGAATAAGGCTCTCTTTAGACATGTCTTTTTCACTAAAGTTGCGGGACGAAAATGCAAGTGTCAAAAAAAGTGCAAGGCCAAAAATGGCAATTATCGTATTCCTGATGAGGAATTGCTTCTTGTTGAGGTTTTTATTATCCATTCTTAGCTGAAGTTTATTTCCAGTATATTTTGCTTGGTTATCCGGAGGCTAGTTGATTGGTGAAAACCTCAATGCCCGGTCTGCCCGGGCATTGAAGCTGTTGGATTTATCTTTTAAACTGCACTTGCCTTTATTTAGTTACCAGTTTGTTCTGAAGATAATCAAAACTTTGTTCCAGGCTCTGGTAGGGCTCCATTTCAAAGTTTTCCTGTTCGATGATAAGGTGTTTTGCCCCTGCCTCTTCAGTATATTTAAAGATTTCCTTATAATCTACAGCGCCGCTTCCAATTTCAGTATTTAGCTCCGGCTGCTGCTTATCCATATCCTTTACATGCCACAATGGGAACCTTCCAGGATACTTTTTAAACAATTCCGCCGGTTCTATGCCCGCTCTTACCACCCAGTAAATATCCATTTCAAAATAAACCAGGTCCTTATCTGTATTCTCCAAAAAGATTTTATAACCGTTCTCCCCGTCATAATCGTCAAATTCGAAAGCATGATTATGATAAGCGAATTTTAAGCCTTCTTTCTTACACATTTCCCCGGCAGTGTTGAGTTTATCGGCAATCCTTTTATAGTCATCTACAGAGTTGCGCAGGTTATCGGCAATATATGGTGCAATAACATATTCCTGGTCCAGTTTATTGGCTACTTCCAGGATGTAATTTAACTCGTCTTTTGTGCCGTCTTTTTCCAGAAAGGGATCTATTCCGTAGTGTCCACTCGGAGTTTTTATGCCATTCTGCTCAAGGATGTTCTTGAATTCCTCTACGCTTAGCCCCCAGAAACCGTTATCTTTGGAATAGCCATAGGTTTCGGCTTCCTTAAAGCCTATTTCGGCTAATTTTTGAATTGTTCCTTTCACGTCATTCCCTATGGTTTCACGTAAAGAGTAAAGCTGTAATCCCAAAGGTTGGTTACTGGAATTGGCAAATATCGTGTTGGGTAAAAGTGTGGTGGCTGCCAGTGCAAGGCCTGATTGTTTGAGAAAGGTTCTTCTATGTATCATGTTATTATTTTTTAGAGATTGATTAATTGAATACTTTAAAATTTACTATAAATAGCTGAAACTGTTTTTAAATAGAGCTGAAATTTTTAGGTGGTTTTTTCCATTATTCCCTTATAAAAGGACTCTCTTAGTTCCAGATATTTGGACTCTCTTCCCTACCGGTGCGGTAGTTTTCTATAATTTCAATAGCTTCTTCTGTTAAGGAAACAGGATATTTACATGTTTTATTCTGGCATACATAAATAAGCGTCTCATCCTCTACAAGCTTGCTTTTTAAGAGCGGAAGGTTTTCTTTTTTACCTCCCATAAAAATAGAAGTTGGCAAGTACTTTTTCTGAACCTGAAAATTCTTTTGTTCGGCATCCCCACCTACGATGGCAATTTCGTAAGCTCCAAAAGCTTTAGTTCCAATCAATTTTGTCCAGTTCGCGTAAAAGGAAGGATCCCCCATTGCCTGATCATAAATCTGCCCAAGCATTTCTTCGCTCATTGTTGAATATTCTTCATTTTCAAATAGCGTTCCCAGGGCAAAGAGATTTTGTGCCATAACAGAATTTGATGAAGGGATCACATTATCGTCCAGTTCCATTTTTTTGGCGACCAGGTTGTTGTGCTCGTTGGAAGTATAATAAAACATACCACTTTCTTCATCTCTAAAATGAGTAATGGCGTATCCGGTAATTTTCTGAGCTTTTGAGAGCCATTCAATGTTAAAGGTTGTTTGGTAAAGATTAATATAAGCCCGGCTCAATAGCGCGTAATCGTCCAGAAAAGCGTTTATTCCGCTTTTACCGTCTTTATAACTCCTCCATAAGCTATAGTCGGGATTAAGCATCTTGTCGCTTAAAAATTCGGCGCATTCTATTGCCTTGTCCAAATATTCCTCATTTCCGAGGGCCAGAAAAGCATCCAGGTAAGCGTCAATCATAAGAGCATTCCAGGATGTCAGCGATTTATCATCAACAGTGGGCCGATTTCTACTTTGTCTTTCCTCCAGCAGCTTTTCTTTTGCTGTTGAAAGGGAATTCCTGAAATCTTCTGCATCCAGGCCTTCTTTGTTGATGTATTCTTCCGCGGAAAATCTTCGGTAAAGTATATTTTTTCCTTTTTCCCAATTGCCGTAAGGTTCGATGTTGTAATAATTTGAGATCAACTCAACTTCAGAAGAACTTAAGGTGTTGCGGAGTTCTTCAGTAGACCAGACGTAGTACTTTCCTTCTTCACCATCGGTATCGGCATTTAAGGAAGAATAAAAGCCACCCTCGTTATTTGACAATTCCCGCTCTACAAATTCGATGCTTTCTTCTATTACTTCACGATATTCTTCTGATGGTGCAACTTTATAAGCTTTGGAATATAAACTTATCAATTGCGCGTTGTCGTAGAGCATTTTTTCAAAATGAGGGATCAGCCAGTTGGGATCTGTGGTGTATCGGGAAAATCCACCACCAAGCTGATCATAAATTCCTCCCCTGGCCATATTGTCCAGCGTGGTCTTTACCATTTCCAGCACTTCTTTATTTCCGGTTAAGTAATAATGCTGCAAAAGAGCGTCCCAGCTAACGGGCAACGGAAATTTCTGTTCTCCCTGGTAGCCACCTTTTTCTCTGTCAAACCTTGGCTCCCAGGCTTCCATAACAGAGAGATATTCAGTTTCGGAAATTTCATTCTTTTGTGCGCCAAGATCACCCAGGCTGTTTGTGCTTTTAATCCCTTCAGTTAAAGCATTGGCGGTTTCTACTAAAGACTCCTTGTTTTCCTTATACGCGTCAGCGATTTTGGTCAAAATATTTTTCCATTCTTCCGGAGGGAAATAAGTTCCGGCAAAAAAAGGTTTTCCATTGGGTAGTGCTACTGCATTTAATGGCCAGCCGCCGCTGCCGTTTAAAAGCTGGGCAGCATTCATATAAATTTTATCGATATCGGGACGTTCCTCGCGGTCAATTTTTATAGAAACAAAATCGCGGTTCATAATCGCAGCCACGCTGGAGTCCATAAAACTTTCTCTTTCCATCACATGGCACCAGTGGCAGGAGGCATATCCAGCACTAATTATAATGGGTTTATCTTCTTCCTTTGCTTTTTCTATAGCTTCAGGGCTCCATTCGTACCAGTCTACAGGGTTATCTGCATGCTCCCTCAGGTAAGGACTACTGGCTTCAGCAAGACGATTTTCTATTGCGTGCTTTTCCTCCTTCTTGTCTGCACATCCTGCTAAGCAACAAATTGTTATAATTAATAAGCTGAAAGACAGTAGGGATCTGAAATTTATTCTGAATGCCATGGCTATTTTAAATCAAATTTTTCGGGATAAATATAGGGGAATTAAGCCTGTAATAGAATTAAAGTAACATTCCTGTTTTTACTGCGCTTGATTGCTATTGAAGTCAAAGTTTTCATTTTCTAATTCAGATTTCTTTTCTGAATAAAAAAGCGTTTCAGTAAATCTGAAGCTTCACGTTCCATAATTCCGGATTTTACCTTTGTTTTGGGGTGCAGTTGTACGCCCATCGTTCTAAAGCCCCGCTGCAGGTCGTTTGCCGCATAAACAAGCTGCGAAAGCTGGCTCCAGTACAGAGCTCCGGCGCACATCTGGCAGGGTTCCAGCGTTACATACATCGTGCAGCCCTTCAGGTATTTTCCGCCTAAAAAGTTTGCGGCTGCCGTTATGGCCTGCATCTCGGCATGGGCAGTTACATCATTCAAAGTTTCAGTCAAGTTATGGCCCCTGGCAATAATTTTCTCATTGATTACCACTACAACGCCAACGGGAATTTCTCCTCTTTGAAAAGCAATGTGAGCCTCATCCATAGCTCTTTTCATAAAATAGGCATCATCTAAGGGCTTTATCATATCCTGTTTTTACTCGGCAATTGGGGTTTATATGTTCCGAAAGCTTTCCCTGAATTTGATATTATTGCTATGAAATCTTTTAAGGTGCTTCGGGATTTACTGCGGAAAGGTAAAAATTAAAAATAAACCTAAAGAACAGATTTATTAATATTCTTTTGCCTGATATTTTACGGCTTAAAATTCTGCTTCTATCTTTACAGAAAATTAAACAGTTGCAGTTTTGCGGAAGAAACCGGCTGTAAAATGAAATCCATTAAAATTCCTGAATTCAATAATGTCTGGAAAGCTTCTAAATAATATCAACTCCCCAAAGGATCTGAGAAAACTATCTCCGGAAGAATTAAAATCTTTGGCTGGAGAGCTACGGAAATTTATTATTGATATTGTTGCCACTAAAGAAGGTCATCTTGGTGCAAGCCTGGGGGTGGTGGAGCTAACCATCGCACTGCACTATGCTTTTAATACGCCTGAAGATCTCCTGGTTTGGGATGTGGGACATCAGGCTTACGGACATAAAATTTTAACGGGTCGTAGGGAAGTTTTTGAAACCAACCGCCGCCTAAACGGAATAAGCGGCTTTCCAAAGCGAGATGAAAGTATTTACGATACTTTTGGTACAGGGCATTCATCAACATCAATTTCTGCAGCTTTGGGAATGGCCATTGCTTCAAATCTTAAAGGAGAAACAGCAAAGCAACATATTGCGATTATTGGAGATGCCTCCATTGCCAGTGGGATGGCGTTTGAGGGGCTAAATCATGCAGGGGTTTCCAAAGCCAACTTGCTTGTTGTTTTAAACGATAATGCAATTGGCATAGATCCAAGCGTGGGTGCACTAAAACAATACCTTACAAAAGCCAAAGTTGGGTACAAGCCTTCACAGGATAATATTATTGAAGCACTGAATTTTCGATATTTTGGTCCGGTAGACGGACACGATCTGGATTCTCTTTTGGAAACTTTTTCCGAATTGAAGAAAATCCGGGGGCCTAAATTCCTGCATGTAATTACAACAAAAGGAAAAGGCTTAAAAAAGGCTGAAGAAGACCAGGTAAAATATCATGCCCCGGGAAAATTTCAACCGGATACAGGTGAACTTTTGCCTTATGATACCAAAGGTCTGCCTCTAAAATATCAAGATGTTTTTGGGTTGACCCTGGTAGAACTTGCGAAGAGCAATGAGAAAATCATCGGGATCACACCTGCAATGCCTACCGGCAGTTCTCTAAAATACATGATGGAAGTTTTTCCTGAAAGGGCTTTTGATGTGGGAATTGCAGAGCAGCATGCGGTAACCCTTGCTGCGGGGATGGCAACCCGGGGATTCACGGTTTTTTGTGCGATCTATTCCACATTTTTGCAAAGAGCATACGATCAGTTAATTCACGATGTAGCAATACAAAACCTTCCGGTGGTGTTTTGCCTGGATCGTGCAGGTTTGGTGGGGGAAGATGGTGCCACCCATCATGGGGTTTTCGATATTGCGTATTTAAGGTGTATTCCTAATCTAATAATCGCTGCTCCTTCAAATGAGGTCCAGCTTCGGAATTTGCTTTATACTGCTCAACTGAATTTAAAAAGTCCGCTGGCCATAAGATATCCGCGTGGCCGGGGAGTCAAAGTGGAGTGGGAGTTTCCGTTTAAAGAAGTGGAAATCGGCAAAGGCCTCTGCCTTAACGAAGGATCGAAAATTGCCATTTTAAGCATAGGACCTATGGCAGCCAATGTTTCTGAAGCAATTCAGAAATTAGAGGCTTCAGAAAAAGAAAAATTTGGCCACTATGATATGGTTTTTGTAAAACCACTGGATAAAAAATTGCTTCAGAACATCTTCAGAAGGTATAAAACGCTGATTACTGTGGAAGATGGGGCGGTAAAAGGTGGTTTTGGAACTGCTGTGCTCGAATTTGCTTCTGAAATGGGTTTTAAAGGTAAAATAAAGTGCCTGGGAGTGCCGGATAAATTTATTGAGCAGGGAAAAGTAACCGAATTACAAGAAATCTCCGGAATTAGCGTTGAAAATATACTGGCGCAATTAAAAACGCTGGTTTAAAATTTCTATTTTTGCAATTCCGAGAATCTAATTAAAATGAAAATCAGACTTTTAAGTGCACTCCTATGCCTTTTTTCTACAACATCTTTTGCTTCAGCTTTTTACCAGACCACTATTATTCCCGATACGACCAGGGCCGGCGAAGATAATGCTGTCCAGGACTCTGTAGAGACCGATGTGGTTACTTATTGGGACGAGAAAAACGCTGTGGGGCTGGATTTTAACGAAGTGGCTTTTGTTAACTGGAGTAGTGGTGGTAACAACTCCGTTTCGGCTCTAATACACGGCGATTTTGAAAGAAATTACAAGAAAAAACTTACCAACTGGAAAAATTCGGCAGTCATCAGGTATGGTATCAATGCCCAGGAGGGGCGGGAAATAAGAAAGACAGAAGATGAACTGGTGTTTAGTTCTTCTTTTGGTTACAGGAGGGATTCTACTTCTAATTTTTACTATTCGGCAAGAATGGACTTCAATACGCAGTTCACCAACGGTTATCGCTACCCGGAAACAGATATACCTATTTCAAAGTTTATGGCACCCGGGTACTTATTTCTTGGGGTTGGTGCAGAATTTTCTCATCCCGAAGAAGATTTAACCGTCTATTTGTCTCCTATCACCCAAAAATCAACTTTTGTACTCGATCAGCGCCTGGCGAACGAAGGGATGTTTGGTGTGACTCCCGCCGTAAGGGATGAGGACGGGAACCTTATTGAAGAAGGAGAAAGCGTTAGGACAGAATTTGGTCTGCAGTTCACCAACAGATTTTCCAAGGAAGTTTTTGAGAATGTCAACCTTAAGCACAGGCTTAATCTCTATTCAGATTATCTCAATAAATTTGGAAATATAGATGTGGACTGGCAAATTAACGTGAACTTAAAAGTGAACGATTTTATAAAAGCCAATGTTGGTTCGCAGATACGTTACGATGATGATGTAAAGTACAAAGAGGATTTCGACGGCGATGGCGAATTGGAAACCACGGGGCCACGGCTGCAGTTTAAGCAAACACTGGGAGTTGGTGTGGTTTATGAATTCTGAATTTCAAAAATAAAGAGAGCAATCTTCAATTACTGAAAAAATTAAATTCTAAAACCCTTATATTTTTCAAAAGAAGCCACCGTAAAGCCGTCTGTAAGGGAAGCTGTGTAGGAACAAATCTGTAATAGACTTTGATAAACTGATTGCTCTTCAGAGATTTTAAGTTTAGGTACAGACCGTTTTACAAGTTTATCAAAATTAGATTCTGAGCCTGGTTCTTCAGGTAAAAATGCGTGGGTGTAGGTGTCCAGCAAGTGCGTAAGCATTTTGTAACCTGCAATTTCTTTACCTATTACTTCTTCGCTCTGGTAAATGCGTTCCACACTTATTTTAATAATGTCCTTGATCTGTGCCTCATAACTGCTCTTGTCGAACAAAGATTCGTGAAATTCCCCCGCGAGAATAACTTCTTCATTTTTCAGGAATATTTCCACAGCTTCGGTAATAAGGGTGTTTATCGCCAGGGCTCTCAGATAGCTCAACCTGTCTGCAGTATTGGTGAGGCTGTTATATTTAGAAGTATTTATGCTGCTTTTCACCAGTTTTATTAAATATTCCAGCGCATATTCTTCGTCAATAAGACCAAGGTTAATACCGTCCTCAAAATCAATTATCGTGTAGCAAATATCGTCTGCGGCTTCTACGAGAAATGCCAAAGGATGCCTCGAAAAACCGACATTATCGCCCTTTCTTGTTTGGGTTAATCCAAGTTCTTCTGCAACTTCCAAGAAAGTTTCTTTTTCAGACTGAAAGAATCCGAACTTTTTATCGCCAATATTCTGAGTGGGTTTATGCGGTAGGGATTCCTTGGGATATTTCGTGAAAGCTCCTAAAGTAGCGTAAGACAGCCTGATTCCGCCTTCAATCCCCGGCCTGTTTTCGGTTAAAATTTTGAATCCGTTCGCGTTTCCTTCAAATTTCACCAAATCCTGATATTGGGTGGCAGTGAGTTGCTTTTTAAAACGTTGCCCGTTACCATGGCTGAAGTATTCTCCAATTGCCTTTTCTCCGGAATGTCCAAACGGCGGATTTCCGATGTCATGAGCAAGTGCAGCCGCGGCAACAATAGCTCCAAAATCGTTCATCTGGTAACCGTGAATCGTGGAAAGGTGCGGATGTTTTTCCAGGATCTTCTGACCGGCCAGTCTTCCCAAAGAACGTCCAACTACTGAAACTTCCAGACTATGCGTTAACCGGGTATGAACAAAATCGGTTTTTGAAAGCGGAATGACCTGGGTTTTATCCTGAAGGCTACGAAATGCCGAAGAAAAGATAATCCGGTCATAATCTACCTCAAAACCTAAGCGGGTTTCATTTTGTTCTTTTCTAAGCCTTTTATGCGTGTCGCCGTAGCGTTTAAGTGACAGGAGTCGTTCCCAGTTCATTTTGGTTTGTTTGCTTCTGCGGCAAATTTAGTTCACTTTACCGAGAAATTTCCCCTGAGACGTATGGTTTCTCAATTAACTCTGAACATTCTCGTAAACCTATCCCGCAGATTCCGCAGATTTTCGCAGAGCTAAAAGGTTTTTAAGAGATTTTTCTGCGTTTATCTGCGTCATCTGCGGGCCAGCTTTTTTCTAGAGCTTCTAAGGATTCTCAGTAAAATTTATCCCGCAGATTTCGCTGATTTTCGCAGAGCTAAAAGGTTTTTAAGAGATTTTTCTGCGTTTACCTGTGTCATCTGCGGGCCAGCCTTTTTCTAGAGCTTCTAAGGATTCTCAGTAAAGTTTATCCCGCAGATTTCGCTGATTTTCGCAGATCTTAATCGTTAAATAAGTGATCTTATAGATTGTTTACTTTCCGAAAAATTCCGGTTGAAATATTATCTACGTTAAAATTCACCAGAATAGCTAATTTAAGTTTTGTTAGTTTCAAGTAAGTGATGGTCTGCTTATGATGTACTTCTGCAAGGTGTTCTACAGATTTAACTTCAATAATAACTTTGTTTTCCACCAGCAGGTCCAGTCTAAAGCCTACTTCCAGTTTTTCTTCTTCATAATAAACCGGTACGGGAACTTCCTTTAAAACCTTCAGATTATTTTTCTCAAGCTCGTATTTTAAAGCTGCGACATAAACAGATTCCAGCAGCCCCGGCCCTAAGCAATTATACACATTATAAATGGCTCCTCGTATTTTATAGGAAATCTCATTTTCATTCATACTTAGGTTCTAGTGGTGTGAATTTATCCCGCAGATTCCGCTGATTTTCGCAGATTTTAAACTTTTAAACAATATTTTCTGCGTTTATCTGCGCCATCTGCGGGACATATTTTTTTCAGAGCTTCTAAAGATTTTCATTAAAATTTATCCCGCAGATCTCGCTCTCTATGCCGATAATTGGCATTTTAAGATCCGCACATTAAACAGTCGTCACCTTCGCCTTCTTTGGATTGGGCAATGATAGCACGTAATTCTTCCGGGGAAAGGGAACTTTCGTCTGTAACTACGTTAGCAGGAGCCGACTCTTTATTCTGAACCATTTCCGCAGCACGTTCAGAGGCTTTTTGAGAGGTTTCAGCTATTGGTTGCGCTTTCTTCTCCTTTTCCAGGGTAAATTTAATAGCATCAACAGCACTTTTGGTCCTTAAGTAGTACATTCCGGTCTTTAAGCCGCTTTTCCAGGCGTAGAAATGCATGGAAGTCAGTTTTCCGTAGTTCGCATTTTCCATAAACAGGTTGAGCGACTGCGACTGGTCGATAAAATAGCCCCGCTGGCGGGACATATCGATAATATCCTTCATGCTGAGTTCCCAAACCGTCTTGTAAAGCTCTTTAAGCTCCTGCGGAATCACATCTATATCCTGAACCGACCCGTTATTTCTCATAATGGCGTTTTTTACATCATCTGTCCACAGATTTTGATCTACAAGATCTTCCAGCAGGTGCTTATTTACCACAATAAATTCCCCGGAAAGAACCCGGCGGGTGTAAATATTGGAAGTGTAAGGCTCAAAAGCTTCATTATTGCCCAGGATCTGGGAAGTGGAAGCGGTTGGCATTGGCGCCACGAGAAGTGAATTGCGCACCCCGTTTTTCATTACCTGTTTGCGCAGTTTTGCCCAATCCCATCTTCCGCTTAGATCTTCATCTTTTATTCCCCAAAGGTTATACTGAAATTCTCCCTGGCTTATGGGTGAACCTTTAAAAGTTGAGTACGGCCCTTCTTCTTTGGCCAGTTCCATAGAAGCTGTAACTGCTGCGAAATAAAGCGTTTCAAAAATATCGTGATTAAGTGCTTTTGCCTCGTCGCTTGTAAAGGGAAGTCGCAGTTTAATAAAAGTATCTGCCAGCCCCTGTACGCCAAGGCCAACCGGGCGGTGGCGCATATTGGAATTTTCTGCTTCCTTTACCGGATAGTAGTTACGGTCAATTACCTTATTTAGGTTTTTGGTGACGCGTTTGGTGATTTTATAAAGTTCTTTATGATCAAATTCTCCGTTTTTCACGAACATTGGCAAGGCAATGGAGGCGAGGTTGCAAACCGCTACTTCATCGGGACTTGTATACTCCAGTATTTCTGTACATAAATTGGAAGAGCGGATGGTTCCCAGGTTTTTCTGATTCGACTTTCGGTTCGCCGAATCTTTGTACAACATATAAGGCGTTCCGGTTTCGATTTGAGATTCCAGGATCTTTTCCCAAAGTTCACGTGCCTTAATTTTTTTTCTGCCTTTTCCTTCAGCTTCATACTGCGTATAAAGATTTTCAAATTCTTCTCCGTGAATATCAAATAATCCGGGACATTCATGCGGGCACATTAATGTCCATTCCGCATTTTCCTCCACGCGCTTCATAAAGAGATCCGGCATCCACATGGCGTAAAAAAGATCGCGCGCACGCATTTCTTCTTTTCCGTGGTTCTTTTTAAGATCAAGAAAATCAAAAATATCGGCATGCCAGGGTTCCACGTACATGGCAAAAGAACCTTTACGCTTTCCGCCGCCCTGGTCTACATAACGGGCGGTATCGTTAAATACCCTCAGCATGGGGACTATTCCGTTAGAAGTACCATTGGTGCCGGAGATGTAAGAACCTGTTGCGCGAACGTTGTGAATTGATAAACCTATACCACCAGCCGACTGGGAGATCTTTGCAGTTTGTTTTAAAGTATCGTAAATACCATCGATACTGTCGTCCTTCATGGTAAGTAGAAAACAAGACGACATTTGAGGTTTTGGAGTGCCGGAGTTGAAAAGTGTTGGGGTAGCGTGAGTAAAATATTTTTTGGACATCAACTCATAAGTCTCTATCGCGGCTTCTATGTCGTTTAAATGAATACCAATAGAAACACGCATAAGCATATGCTGAGGTCGCTCGGCAATTTTGCCGTTTAATTTCAGTAAATAGGAACGCTCCAGGGTTTTAAAACCGAAATAATCGTAGCCAAAATCGCGGTTGTAAATAATGGTCGAATCCAGCAGTTCTTTGTTCTTCTGAATAACTTCATGAACATCATCTGCCAGTAAAGGTGCCTTTTCACCCGTTCTTGGATTGATGTACTCATAAAGATCTGTCATCACTTCAGAAAAAGTCTTCTTCGTATTTTTATGAAGGTTGGAAACTGAAATCCGCGCAGCGAGTTTGGCGTAATCTGGATGAGAAGTGGTCATCGTCGCGGCAATTTCGGCAGCAAGATTGTCGAGTTCGCTGGTGGTTACATTATCGTATAGGCCTTCTATTACCCGCATGGCAACTTTAACAGGATCTACCAATTCATTAAGTCCGTAACAAAGTTTTTTTACCCTTGCGGTGATTTTGTCGAACATTACGGGCTCTCTGTGCCCGTCTCTTTTTACTACATACATAATACTAATATTTTGAGCCCCTCCCGACCTCCACGAAGGGGAGGAGTTGTGGACGTTTAATTTTCTAAATGTGCTTTCCTTTAATAGAGCCGGGGATTCCCCATTGGGGGTTAAGAGGCTTAAAAATCAGCGTCGAAACTGATTTTATCTGAATCTTTATCTTTATTCATTACGCCGGCTTTCTGGTATTCGCCAACCCTTTTCTCGAAGAAATTCGTTTTTCCCTGCAGGTTGATCATATCCATAAAGTCGAATGGATTGGATGAGCCATATTCTTTTTCGCATTCCAGTTCTACAAGGAGCCTGTCTGTCACAAATTCCAGGTATTGCGTCATCAACTTGGCATTCATTCCAATAAGGCTTGCCGGTAATGATTCGGTAATAAATTCACGCTCAATGTTTAAAGCGTCTATAAGAATTGCTCTAATACGCTCTTTAGGTACCTGGTTAACAAGGTGGTTGTTGTGCAGGTGCACCGCAAAGTCACAGTGTACACCTTCATCCCGGGAAATTAATTCGTTGGAAAAGGTTAATCCGGGCATGAGTCCGCGTTTCTTAAGCCAGAAAATAGAGCAGAAAGATCCCGAAAAGAAAATCCCTTCTACAGCGGCAAAAGCAATGAGACGTTCAGCAAAAGAATCAGATTCTATCCATTTAAGCGCCCACTGTGCTTTCTTTTGAATGGCAGGAAATACTTCAATGGCTTTAAAAAGCTGGTCTTTTTCCTTCTCATCTTTCACATAAGTATCGATAAGGAGCGAGTAAGTTTCAGAATGAATATTCTCCATCATAATCTGAAAACCGTAGAAGAATTTTGCTTCGGCGTACTGAACTTCATTTACAAAATTTTCAGCAAGATTTTCGTTTACAATTCCGTCTGAAGCAGCAAAAAAAGCAAGAATATGTTTAATAAAGTAACGCTCGTCTGAATTTAGCTTATTATTCCAGTCGTTTAAATCCTGATGAAGATCGATCTCTTCGGCTGTCCAGAAACTAGCCTCCATTTTTTTATACCAATCCCAAATATCGTGATGTTTGATTGGGAAAATTACAAACCGATCTTTGTTTTCTTGTAGAATGGGTTCAAGCTGCGCCATGGGGATAGTGTTTTTAGTGTTTTTTAACATAACTGAGTGTAAATATGAAGAAATGTAAATGATTTTGGAAGCTGTAGGTGGAAAGCTTTTCAACAAAGTTTTGAACATATTAGAAAGACCAGTTTACTGATGTGGCAGAAGTTGTTGGTCTTAAAATATTGTTTTTTAATTAATTACAATATGTTAATAACGGGAGATCTATTGTGTTAACAGTTGCTTTAAATGTAGCAATATTGTAGAATTGACGGCTGCTACAGGATGCAGTTCCGCCTGGGTTTTAAGATAAATTTTGAATTTTTGGCGAGTGACCGTTTTCCGTAAGGAACCTAATTTTTGAAAGAATTTTCAAAAAAGATAAATGGCACGAGGTATTGTTCTTTAAAAAGGCTGAGAAGTTGCTGCATAAAAAATTCTGAAAACAAGATCGCAAATTTTTTTGCAGGATTGCTTCAGAATTAATTTTGTGGCCGGTTGCTGAAAATGGCAATTATCGACCTCACATGCTCTGTTTATGAAGCCTTTTACAGGTTGAGCCTGGAGGACTTTCAGGCTGAATTGAAAAAAATCACTTAAGCCTTTCTGCAACCTTCTCGAGTTCCAAATACCAGTCTTCGCCAAATTTACGGATAAGAGCTTCTTTTACAAATTTGTAAACCGGTACCTGAAGTTCTGCACCCAGGCTGCAGGCATCGTCGCAAATTTGCCAGCGATGGTAATTGACAGCAGAGAATTCTGAATAATCCTGGACGCGAACAGGATACAAATGGCAGGAGACAGGTTTCTTCCATTCAATCTCACCCTGATTGTAAGCTTCTTCAATTCCGCAAAGGGCAATTCCCGTATCATCAAAAGTGACATACGCGCAATCTGCACCGTCTATTAAGGGGGTCTCAATTTCACCATTTTCGGTAGTAATTGAAGTCCCCTGTTGTTCTATGGCTTCTATTCCTTTTTTCCGGAGAAAAGGCTTCACTTTTGGATAGATTTCTTCCAGGATTTTCGCCTCCTCTTCTTCTACCGGCGCCCCGGCATCGCCATCTATACAACAGGCTCCCTTACAGGCTGAAAGGTTGCAGACAAAATCATTTTTAATGATCTCTTCAGATACTATGGTTTTTCCTAATTGAAACATACTGCAAATATAAATTTATAAGCTTTTTAAGTGCAAAAACAGAGACGAAATTTATATAAATTTTCGTTTTACAAGAGATGGAGTTCTCTGAATTAAAGATTAGTTTTGCACGAAATTTGACGATATGACAGAAGTAATTACTCTTATTAGGGAAACTATAAATCTAAGGGAGATTTTTACAGCAGGGATGGTGCTTTTTGCTGTTATAGACATCATTGGAAGTATTCCTATAATAATTGATTTAAGAAAAAAAGCAGGTCATGTAGAAAGTGAAAAAGCAGCAATTGTTGCTGGAATTTTAATGATCTTGTTTTTATTTGTGGGTAAGGAAATTTTAAACCTGATAGGGATAGATGTTAATTCCTTTGCCGTCGCGGGTGCTTTTATATTGTTCTTTATTGCCCTGGAAATGATATTGGGTATTACGTTGTACAAAGACGATGCTCATGAGACAGCTTCAATCGTTCCACTGGCCTTTCCATTAATTGCTGGTGCGGGTACCATGACCTCCATTTTGTCCTTAAGGGCTGAATATGAAACCATAAATATCATTGTGGCTATCATCATGAATATTATATTTGTATATGCTGTTCTTAAATCTTCAGGTAAAATTGAGAGGATACTGGGGCAGCAGGGTATAAATGTTATTAGAAAAATATTTGGGGTGATCCTGTTGGCAATAGCAGTAAAACTTTTTGCCGCAAATATTCAAAGTCTTTTTCAATGAAAATTTTTATTTATTCTATCATAATTCTGGCTATTGTTCTTATAGGTTACCATTCAAGCATTCTTGATTTTGATAATCTCCTGCAAGGGGAAAGTGCCAAAGCAGCGGTAGCAATCCTTGCCAGTATATGCGTGATTTTATTAATGGCTATACTTTTGATATCCAGGAGTATTTCCAGAAAGCATCATTAGTTCTATGGAATTCGAGGTTCTTATAATAGGAGGTGGCGCTGCAGGTATGTCCTGTGCGCTGGTCCTGGGTTCTGCTCTGGAGAAACCTTATGCAGAGAATAAGCGAGCCGGCATTATTCTGCATCAAAGGGCATCTGATCTGCAATCTGCACTTTTTAATAATGCACTGGGAATACCGCCGGGAACTTCGGGAGCATCCATTTTAAAATCGGGCCTTGAGCAACTTAAGGAAAGATATCCCCGTTTAGAGCGCATAGAAAAAGAAAAAGTGAAGGAAATTGTTCCTTTGGAAAACGGGTTTCGAATTATTTCAAACAAAGACAGCTATTCTTCCCAAAGAGTTGTGGTGGCGGTAGGCTATTCTAACCTGATGAAAATAAAGGGACTCGAAGAATATGTGATTCCGCATAAAAAAGCAAAAGCTTCAAAAAACAGGATACAGCTAATCAATGAAGATCATGTGGTAATCCCGGGGCTATATGTTGCCGGTACTTTGGCGGGTTGGAGGAGCCAGTATGCTATAGCCTGCGGAAGCGGGGCTGCAGTTGCAACAGATATTCTGACAGAATGGAATAAAGGGGAGCACACCAAGGTGCATGATAAATTAACTTAAAAGGAGGTAGAGCAGGATTATTAGCATTGATGCTGCTGTTAGCGTAATAAACATGCGGTGTAGCTTTCTGAAGACGAGTGCCTTCCTGAGTTGTCGTGTAAAATCTTCGTCCGGGTTAGAATGTATTTGTTCTTTTATAATTTTTACCGAAACATTTGAAGAATTTACCAGTATTTCCTTTTGAAGAAAAAGAAGTGCGCTATTGTCAAGTAAGCGGAAACTTACCGCTATTATAAAGAAGAAAAGTGGCGAAAAGGTCAGGCAAAGTGACAGGTATTCATTTGGAGCATTCACAGCTCCAAATTAGGTTTTTTCCTTCGACAAAAGAATTACTTTGTCGATTATTCGATCATCTTCGTTTTTTATCCGTTCAAATGCATTGGTTCCGAAAAGTTGCTGAGCCATTACAGCTCTTAAATATTGCTTTAGCAGTGGCTTATATTCCTTCACCTGGATGTTGATCCCGGGGTTCTGATTTCTTCCGTATTGAATAAATTCATTAATAACCTCATCGTCAATTATTTCCTGTTTATTAAACTGCTCCTCGCTAAGAGCGTTATAATAATCCCGGTCCTTCTCCATAAGGTCAAAAATAAACCTGCTCATAAAGCCACCGTTAAGAAGCAGCATATATTGTTCTTTCTCTGCTTCCATGTCTTTTGGTACAAAAACGTCTGGAATTATGCCGCCGCCGCCATACACTACTTTCCCTCCCGGCGTTTCATAGCGCAGGGAGTCGTCTACATGTATACTGTCCACGCTTTGTAATTCCCCGTTTCTGTATCTCCGCAGGTAATCATTATAATAGCTCTCGTTATCGTCCCCATAGGGTTTTTGGATGGAGCGTCCCGTTGGGGTATAATATCTTGCTATGGTAAGTCTCACCGCACTGCCATCTCCAAGCTCCATTTCCCGTTGTACAAGTCCTTTTCCATAAGAGCGTCGCCCCACGATGGTGCCTATATCATTGTCCTGCAAAGCTCCGGCTACGACTTCGCTTGCAGAAGCAGAGCCTTCATTTATAAGAACATAAACTTTTCCGTTTTCAAAATCACCTTCGCGATGTGCATAGGTTTCTTCAATAGCCCCGCTTTTGTTTTTTGTAAATAAAATAAGCTTGTCGTCTTCTAAAAACTCATCGGCAATATTAATGGCTTCAGAAAGATAGCCCCCCGGATTGTTACGAAGATCCAGCGCAATTTCTTTGGCGCCTTGTTTTTGCAGTGTTTCCAAAGCATTATCAAATTCCTCGTAAGTGGTTTCCGAAAAGCGGTTTATCTTTATATAGCCCAGCTTATCGGTAAGCATATAAGCCGCGTCCACGCTTTTCAGGGGTACTTTTCCGCGATTGATATTAAAGGTTAACAGGTCTTCTTCTCCCTTGCGCAAAACTTTAAGGTTCACCCTGCTTCCTTCTTCTCCCTTTAGGCGATTGATAATAGAATCTGTACTGATATTTTTTCCGAAGAGGCGGGTTCCGTCAGCATATAAGATACGGTCCCCCCCTTTAATCCCGGTTTTTTCACTTGGGCCGCCTTCCAGAGGCTGTATAACTACAATAGTGTCTTTTACGGTATGAAAACTGACCCCAATACCCACAAAATCCCCTTTCATGCTTTCGCTAACATGGTCGTATTCTTTGCGGGGAATATAAACCGAATGGGGATCCAGGTTTTCCAGAATTTTATTTACGGTAATATCAACAATGCTATCGGTGTTCACATCGTCCACATATTCATAGTCGATGTAATCGATTAGCCGGCTGAGTTTCTGTTTCCGGGGATTTCCGGAAAAAAGTCCGTCTGAAGTGGTAAAATCCAGTTTTGCGCCAAGGAGAACACCAAGGGCGCAAGCAATTCCCAAAAGCAGGGGAATGTATATTTTATTGATGTTTTTCAATTATCCAAATCTGTTATCTGCTCAAGTTTTACTCCGGCTTTTTCCAAAAATTCCAGGCCGGAATTATCCTTGTAGTCAATATTATACACTAAACGTGTAATTCCTGCCTGGTGAATAAGTTTACTACATTCCTTGCAGGGCGACATCGTGATATAAAGTGTTGCCCCAAGACAGGATTGTGTAGAGGATGCAACTTTTAAAATGGCATTTGCCTCTGCGTGCAGCACGTACCATTTAGTATATCCTTCTTCATTTTCACAAGGATTTTCAAAACCGCTGGGAGTGCCATTGTAACCATCAGAAATTATCATTCTGTCCTTTACAATAAGCGCGCCAACCTGTTTTCTTTTGCAGTGCGATAATTTCCCCCACTCGCGGGCTATGCGCAAATAGGCTTTATCGTATTTTAATTGTTTTGTCTTTTGCATAAATAATAGTACCCATTTAACCGTTAAGCTAAATCCTTGTAAATGAAATAAAACTCAATCTGTTTCAGGTATGCAAAAATATTAAATAGCTGCAAAACTGTCCCGAAGAATCGGCAAAATAATCCCCAGGACTATAGAGGAGGTAACAAGTATCCAGTCCCGCCTGGAAACATGAAGCACATTTTGAAGGATAAAACCTGCTATAACTACCATGAGCACCACAATTACCTGCGCAGTCTCTATCCCCAAAGCAAATTCCAGAAGGGGAAGAAGTTTACTTTCCCCGGCGGCTGTGATCATTTTAAAATAGGAGGAAAAACCGAGGCCGTGGATAAGTCCAAAGAACAAAGTGGTGAAATGCAGAAGGTTTAAATTCTTGTTCCTTTCATTCTTTCCGGCATTAAAGATGTTGAACAAGGCTGTTAAAAGGATTGTAACGGGAATAAGAAGTTCTACCCAGTCCTCATCTACTTTAACTATTTCATAGACCGAAAGGAATAGAGCCAGGGTATGTCCTATTGTAAAGAGGGTCACCAGCCAGAGGATCCTTTTCCAGCTGCTAAAACCGTATCCAACTACAAGTACAATCAGGAAAAGCATATGATCGTATGCCTGCCAGTCCAGGACATGTTCCAGGCCCAGTTTAAAATACAACCAGAATTGCGACATAAAAGTTGATTAGAGAATGATCCGAAAGTACGATATATTCAGAAATATGCAAAAGTTTTTACAATTGCCACCGGCCAGAGGTGTTTCCTGTATTCATAAATTCTCTGCCCCGGGTTATTTAAAATATTTCTAAATAAAGTTTTAATATTTGGGTGACTACCTTATTTTTGAGTCCTATTTAAACTAAGTCTAAATAAAATAACAATGAAAACCACTGCGCGCATATTCGTTTACGGTCAAAATCAAGCCCTTTTGCAACTCCATTTTTTATGGTGGTAAGCTGTAACTTTTAGAAAAGCGAAATTTGATCTATTGCCTGCCAAACCCGCTACATCGTCATGCAGATGCACCAATTTTCACAGCTATTTATTCTGCTAATCCTCAAGGTTAAGCTGCAGTGGTAAATTGTATTTTAAGTTTGTTAACCTGATTCTCCTTTACAATGAAGAAAAAAAAGAAATATACCTTTAGAAAATTTATGAATGACGTCCATCTGTGGCTTGGCTTAGGCAGCGGAATAATTCTCTTTCTGGTTTGTTTTAGCGGAACAATGCTGGTTTTTGAAAAGGAAATTGAAGCTGTATTTGCTGAAGATTTTACAGTGGAAGCCGGGGGGAATGCTATTCCGGTAGGGCGTCTTGCTGAAGATCTGGAATCTAAAGGAGAAGTTGCAGGGGTAAGCATTAGTAATAACGAAAACGAGCCTTACGAATTCAGGGTAAAAACCTCTCCTGAGGACAGGCGCGGAACAACATTCTTTGTAGATCCTTACACCGGGGAAACTCTGAAGGCTCCGGAATCTTCACTGCACGGGTTTTTTATGAGCATGTTTAGGCTGCACCGCTGGCTTTTAATGGATACTGCTATAGGCCGCCCCATAGTGGGCGTGGCAACAATTATTTTCTTTTTCCTGGCGGTAAGCGGGATCATATTGTGGTTTCCGAAGAAATGGAAATGGCGGAATTTTAAGCCGGGCTTTAAAATTAAGTTTTCAGCAAAATGGAAAAGAATTAACCACGACCTTCATAACACGCTGGGTTTTTATTCGTGTATCTTCCTTGTTATTATGATCCTTACCGGACTTTGCTGGTCGTTTGAGTGGTACCGGGAAGCGGGAAGCCAGGTCCTGGGAACGAAAGTTTTCGGAAGTCGTGGAGGTCCAAAAATAGAATCTCAGGCAGATTTTGCGCCTTCAGAAGTTTTGAGTATTGCAGGGATTTATGAGGTAGCTTCAAAAGAGCTGAATTACAGCGGAACCACCAGTATTTCGTTTCCTTCTTCAGAAAACGGGGTGTACCAGATAAGGAAATATGATGAAAGTAACTGGTCGCCGGTAATTTCAGACCAATTGGTGCTGGACCGGGACGGGGAAGTACTTCAGAAGGAGATATTTAAGGAAAAACCTCTTAATGTACAGGTAGCTTCGTTAATAAAACCGCTGCATACAGGCGAAATTTTCGGGATGTTCTCAAAAATCATTTATTTTATTGCCTGTCTTATCGCCACAAGTCTTCCGGTTACAGGGACGATTATATGGCTGAATAAAATGAAGAAAAAATAAGTGTTTTTCGCTTTTTCAGAATAAAAAAGGAGGATGCCTAGAAATGCCAATTTTCGTCCTGCTGTTTTGCAGCTCCTTGTTTCCCGAGAGCTTTTTAAATAAATGCAGGAAACAGGTGGAAGAATAAGACAAAATTTACTCAGCCTCCCGGATTTTTCATGTCTCCAAATTTAAAAGACGCTAAAAAACTATAAAATAATTTCCCCGGCTTTCAGGGCTTTGTCGATATCGGCTTTTACGGTCGCATAGTTCCTAAAAAATTTGCGCCCGTCCACACGTTTTAGCTCGACTTGTCTGGTTCCGTCGTTTTTGGTTTCAATTGCAGTAATTTCAACACGATGGCCCTTCATACTGTTATAATTGGCAATTCCACCCCTTTTTATAATAAAATTGGCGCGGGGGAAATGAATGTGTTTAAAGCCATAGGCTTGCGGCTTGTTGATTTCCACAATGCTTCCTACTTCAACATCTACCTTATTGTCCATTTCCTGTCCTTGCATATGAAATGCAAAAAATAAAGATAATGTAATAAGCAGCAGCTTCCTCATGATTAAAATATTTAATTGTTAATAAAAATGGCTATTATTTTGATGAATATAAATTATTACCCGATATCTATAAGAATATTATTTTTTAAAGTTTTCTTAATTTCCAGTAAATGAGGAGGTAAGGCTGAAACGGCAATTATCACCGTTTTTCCAGACCGGGATTTTTCAGGGGGTGTTAGTTTAAAGATTTAAGTACCTGCTGAGAGTTTATCCTGAAAATGGAGGGGTGTAAGAGATTTTTGCATGCAGCAGTTGATTAAACCCCCGTAAAAGAAATTTAACGGTATGGACAGCAGATTTGTGTAATTGAGGCTTTATCCATCTTTTTGCAGGGTGCCAAAGTTGCAAATTTTTTCAGCGTTCATGTAAAACCGGATAATTTAATTGCTAACTTTGAATAGCAAAGTACTTTTTTTATGAAGGCAGAACAGGAATATATAAAGGACATAACAGCGATTCGTTCTATGATGGAGCGGTCCACCAGATTTTTATCTTTAACGGGCTGGTCTGGAATAATGGCCGGGATCTATGCCTTAATTGGGGCTTATCTAGCCTACGCAAATTTTTATACTACTCCTGAAGGTACAGTTTACGGTACGCTGAACCCTGAGCAGTTTTCGGGAAGTATCCTGAACCTCATCCTGCTGGCACTTGCCATACTGGTTCTGGCGTTAGGTACTGCTGTTTTTCTTTCTTCCCGAAAATCTACGGAAAAAGGGGAGAAGTTATGGAATCCAGCGGCTAGGAGATTGATATTAAACATGGCAATTCCGCTGGTAACCGGAGGTATATTTATATTAATCCTTATTCTGAAGGGGCTATTGGATCTAATGGCTCCGCTAACGTTGATTTTTTACGGTCTTGCCCTTATCAACGCCAGTAAGTTTACGTATGAAGAGCTAAAATATCTTGGTTTAATCGAAATTGTACTTGGTCTCACCGCCTCCCAGTTTACTGCCTACGGGATTTTTTTATGGGCTACAGGATTTGGGGTAATGCACATTGTGTATGGTATTTATATGTACCTGAAGCTTGAGAAATGAGGACCATAATAGATAATTTACATAAAGCTTTTGAAAGCAGGGTGCGGCTGGGAATAATGTCTGCACTTGTGGTTAATGAGACCCTTAATTTTAATGCTTTAAAAGAATATCTGGATGTTACAGACGGGAATCTTGCCAGTCATCTTAAAGCACTTGAAAAAGTGGAATTTGTAGGAGTGGACAAATCTTTTATAGGGCGTAAGCCTAATACAACGTATTCTATGACAAGGCAGGGAAGACAGGCTTTTGAAGAACATATTGCTGCCCTGGAAAAATTAATAAATTCTCAAAAGTAAAGCAGGCTAAAAAATTTTGTCTTATAACTTTGAAGTGCAAAGTACTTTTAAATAGATATGAATTAAGAAGAATATCATTTAAACTTTTAAAAATGAACTTATCCCTGAAATTTGAGCGATTACATTTAAAGGCAAGGCAAAGCCTGTGGTTGTGGTACTTTGCTGTTTTTAACCGGATAGTGCTGGCACTGGGATTTTTGCCTTCGGGTTTTGTTAAAGTTAATGGGGAGCGTTTTACCGCACTGGCGGTAAAGCATCCTATGGGGAGCTATCTTGAAGCTTTTTATCACACCGGTTACTATTACACTTTTGTCGGGATCCTGCAAATGACTGCCGCGATCCTATTGCTGATTCCGCGTACAGCAACTTTGGGTGCTGTGATCTATTTTCCTATTATTCTAAATATTTGCATCCTTTCCTTTGCAGTGCGTTTTGACGGATCGTTGCTCACTGCACCGTTAATGGTGCTTGCCAATTTATATCTGCTTTGCTGGGACTATCATAAATTAAAATTTATTCTTCCTTTTAATCCAACCGGCTTCAAGGCAGCACCGCAAAAGAAAAACTTAGTTAAGGAATTTCCGCTAAGGTTCTTCCTGGGAGTAAGTGCACTTGTTCTTTCTGTTTTACTGATCATAATAGGGGTAAACCAATTCGCTTTTATGCCCCGGAACAGAATATCAGAATGTCAGGAACAGTGTGCAGAGAATGAGAAATCCGCTGCCTGTATGCAGTTGTGCGGTTGTATACATACAGATGGCCGGCCGCTGGATGAGTGTCTTGAAGTTTATTCTAACACTCCGGAAAAGCATTAATGATCCTGAAGAAATGACTCTTGTAAAAATCAATATTATTAAATCAAAATAGCAACTTTAAAACCAGATTATTATGAAAAATCAAAATCAATTACAGGATAATTCAATGCCTTTAGCATCATTAGTAAAACCGGTGCTTATTGGCACAACAAGAACTACTTATGGAGGAAATACAGCAAAGGCATACGGCGCTGTACCAGGGACTGGGAGGAAGTTTTGATGTCTATACTGGAAATGTAAATAGGGCACCTAAATGGTGGGTGAATAATAATTTAGAATGGGCTTACCGCCTGGTGAAACAGCCTTCGAGAATAAAAAGGCAGATACACCTAGTTAAATTTTTGTATTTGTTGAAGATGAATAAGTTCTAAAATATTATCAATAAAAATTTATGAGATTGCCACGGTCGCAGAAAAAGCGCCCTCGCAATAATCTACCCCTTCGACTCCGCTGGGGGTGACAAATAATAAGTAATATGCCAAAAATTACCATTATCGCCGGAGCGCGTCCCAACTTTATGAAGATCGCTCCCATCATCAAAGCAATTGAAAAAGCACGCTTCGACTCGGCTCAGCGCCCGGGGAAAGACATCGATTTTCGACTGGTGCACACAGGCCAGCACTACGATAAAAAAATGTCAGGTTCCTTTTTTGAACAATTAGGTATACCGGAGCCACACGCTAACCTGGAAGCAGGAGGTGGCAGCCAGGCAGAGCAGACCGCAAATATCATGGTGCGTTTTGAAAAAGAACTACAGGAAAACCCTGCGGATGTTGTTTTAGTAGTGGGGGATGTAACCTCGACTATGGCCTGTAGTATCGTGGCTAAGAAATTAAATACCCAGGTAGTTCATGTGGAAGCGGGAATCCGTTCTGGAGACTTGACGATGCCGGAAGAAATTAATCGTATGGTTACCGATTCTATTTCCGATCATTTTTTTACCACTTCTGAAATTGCAAATGAAAACCTACGAAAAGCAGGTGTTGAAGAAGCAAGGATTCACTTTGTTGGGAATACCATGATCGATACCCTGCTTTCTAACATTCCAAACCTCATTGATCCTAAAATTAGGATTAATGGAGAAGGCTTAAAAGAAAAAGGATACTTCGTGCTTACCCTGCACCGCCCGGCCAATGTTGATGAAGAAGAGAAACTAAAAGAGATGATGCAGGCCATTATTGATGGTACAGGGGATCTTCCGGTAATCTTTCCGGTACATCCCAGAACAGCAAAGATCCTTCAGAATATAGGGATTGACCATGAGAGACTGCATTATGTAGAACCGCTTTCTTATCTGGAATTCAATTACATCGTGAAGAATGCCAAAGCAGTGATTACAGATTCAGGAGGGATTACAGAAGAAACAACTGTAATGGGCGTACCATGTATGACTTTAAGAGACAACACCGAACGCCCGGAAACGATTACCATGGGAACTAACGAGCTCGTTGGAACAGATCCTAAAAACCTAAGTCCATACCTGGACAAATTAATGTCCGGCGAATGGAAAAAAGGAGGGGAAATTCCGTTGTGGGATGGAAAAACCGCAGACAGGATTGTTTCTATATTATATCAGTTGTATTAGATTCTAAAAGGCTCAGAAAACTGTCCTGTTTCTTATCTCCTGCTTCCTGATTCTTTTAAAAAACGGTCTCCAATCTTTACGCACACAACATTGCTTTTATATTAAACTCTTTATTCAACCAATCAATTAATTTTAAACTAAACCAGATTTTATGAAAACCCAATTTACACATTTTTATCGCAGAAGTTCCTACTTTGCCTGCCTGTTGTTTATTTCTCTCTTGCTTTTTAACTGTAGCAAGGATGATGACAACCCAACCCCCGAAGTACCGGAATTTGAGGAGGAGTTTGAGGATGGAGAAGACCTTCCCGAGCTGGAAGATGAAGACCCTGAAATTGTGGAGCCTGAAACCGGAGGAGTGGATAACTCTGCCGCCACACAAGCTGTTGTAGATGATCTTGGTGGGGACGACGGTGAGGTAAGCGAGGAAACCGAGGCCAGCCTGAATGCGGTAGGGAGTCTTTCTGATTCTTATTCGGAAGAAGTAAACCAGACCGCAGAATCCCTGGACGAGGATAGTGTGGAAGAAATTTTAAATACCGAAGACCTGGAAGGTGCTCTTGGTGACCTTGAGCAAAGTCTCAATGATTTGCCGGAAGAGGTTGCAGCCCTTATGCCACAAATTAATTATACAGCAGATTTTAACCGTGCAGTAGCTGCTGCTCTTCAAAAAAGCAGTCTTAATATTTCGGACAGCTATCCAATGAGTCAGGCTGTAAATGGCCCATGTGCCGATGCTGCCAGGGATGGTTACGATGCCAGGATTGAGACCCTTACTTCTCAAAGGGATGCGCAATTGGCAACTATTAATTCTAATTATACACGTAGGGTGGAAGAAGCCGGACCACGCTATGAAACCAGGTTGGAAAAACTTAATGAAGATCGCTCGGCTTACAGGGCAGATCTAAAGGCTACTGCTGTATCACTAATTACGGCTGCGAATCAATTTGCTGCTAACGACAGGGCGGTAATGGCAAAACAAATCAGGACCCTGGCTTTAATTTTCACTGTAAAATCCCAAAGCAGTTTAAAAGAATGGTTTAATGCAGCAAACACAGTTTTATCTGAAAAAAGAGCAGAGGAAGAAGCAACTGCGTTAAGTCTTCAGGAGGAGAAAACGGAAATAGCAGAGACTAACTTTAACACTTCTAAGGCAGCAGCAGATGCGCTTCTAAACAGCAGGCTTAACAGGTGCCATAATCAGGGTTCTGGTAATTAGTAAACAGAGGGGGCTTCGACAGGCTCAGCCTGACTAAAGAATGTGTTTGTTCAGAGTCCCACTGAGCTTGTCGAAGTGTGTCCATGAAAGTGAGGGCTTCGACATGCTCAGCCTGACTATCGAGAGTTTTTGTTTACAGAGTCACACTGAGCTTGTCGAAGTGTGTCAATGAAAGTGGAGGCTTCGACAGGCTCAGCCTGACTGTCTGAAAGTTTTGTTCACAGAGCCTCACTGAGCTTGTCGAAGTGTGAAAGTCACATGTACAGTAGAGATAATTTTTATCCGGAGCGGTACGCTCCTTTAAATCGGTAAGTTCCACTCCGGTTAATACTTTGCTTATTATCGAAAATTGTTTTTTTTGAACCTGCTTTAGTCAGGGGAAAGTGAGAGTGAAGATTGTCATTAGCACATTTTCAAATTTTCAAATTCTCACATTTTCAAATCAGCACGTAATTCCACAATGAACAGGAAAAAATTAATCTTTCTTTTACCGGGATTACTATTGGTAAATTTCTCTTTTAGCCAGGTAAATTTCCTTGGGAAACCTGGATATATTTCTACTCCTTCGGCTTCGTGGCAGGAAGAACGGCAGCTGGGGATCACTTTTTCTCATCTTCCGGGGGATTATTCTGTTTTTAAACCGGCAAGAGAAGAGAATAAAGTAAATCTTTACAGTGTACGTGCAGGTTTTACTTCTTTTATGGAAGTGAATTTAAGTATTGCTTACCGCCCTTTGCTGGCAGAAAGAATTGGGGTAGGGGACCGGCAACTCGATTTCAGGTTCAGGCTTTTTAAAGAAACCGAAAACCGACCCGCCATTGTACTGGGATGGACACCGCCGGGATCTGTTTCTCCGGTGCTCGCTCACGATTACCTGGTGGCCACAAAAAACCTGGAAACCCAGATAGGAAAATTTAATTTTTCACTCGGCTGGGGGTCTCCGTACTTGTTTTTTATAGATAAAGAAAAAGATGGTTTTTTTAATTCCCTGCAGGTGGTTAAAAAATCTGAATTAAGTGAAAAAAAACCCCGCTTTAATCAGAATGATTATCTGGATGGTTTTTTCGGAGGCTTTTCGTATATGCCGGTAGATTTTGGCGGACTTACGTTTGAGTATGACACCGCTACATTTAATGCCGGAGTTTTTATAAAAGCCTGGGAGTGGCTTTACCTGCAGGCTTACACTTTTGAAGGGAAGGCATGGGCCTACACCTTTTCGACGCAGTTTAAACTGGATTTTTCACCCAAAGCTTTAAGGCAGTATGAGAAAAATCTGGATTAGCCTTTGTTTCTTTTTGCTGTTTTTAAATGGCCGATCACAGGAAGTGGAAGAGGTCTTGTACAAGGCAGGATTTGAGAATGTGATGGTGAAATCAGAAGGTGAGGATACCATAAAAGTATTTTTTGAACACCGGGAATTCCGGAGTCCGTACCATAGTATGAGGTATGCAAAACTCCTACTTAGGGATGTTCAGGATAAAAATATTGTATGGGCACCTCTTTATCATAATTTTCCCATAGGAAACTATAATGCTGAAAATTACAATTATCGGCCTCTTACCAAAGAGGACAAAACTTTTTTCAAAAGAAATAACAGCTGGTTTAAAGGCTACCGTTTCCACTTCAGGATACATCCCAATTTTGCGGCGAGATTTGGCTTTTACGATCAACCATTTCAAACCAAGCTGGATATTATCCTGGATACCCGTCTTTACCTGGCGACCGGTTTAAGCATCCAGTCAGGGATTAGAATTCCGGTTCAGAATTCTTTGGACAGTCGGAATAGCGGAGTGAGATTGGCACCAAGTCTTCTGCATTGTTTCACACAACCTGTTCCAAACCATTTCTTCGGAATTAGTTTAGGTACCTACTACTACGATCGCTATGGCTGGGACCTGCAATACCGTTATTCTCCGTTAGACTCACGCTGGAGTTTTGGCCTTGAATCCGGTCTCACCGGTTATTACAGGATTGATGCTGATAGCTATGCTACAGGTGATCTCTCCTTTTTCCACGCTGTGGTGGATGCCGAATACAGATTACCATTTGAAAATCTTAGTCTGAAACTAAGTGCCGGACAGTTTATTTTTGAAGACAAAGGCTTTAGAGTGGATCTTATTAGGCAATTTGGCACAGTAGATTTAGGACTGTATGCTGCTAATACCAATGTGGGGACTACAGCTGGTTTTCAGTTTGCCTTTTCGCTCTTTCCGGGGAGTATTTACAGAAGCCAAAACCTGGAACTAAGGACTACTGAAGCATTTCGCTGGGAATACAGTTATAACAATGAAGAGCCTGTGGCAAAAAGCTACCGGCTGGGGATACCCAGGCTTTCAAATATCTTAAGGCAGTACAATGCGAGATTTATAAAAAGCCTCAGCAACTAACCATTTTAATTTGACCTACTGGCTGGGAATAACCACCTGCCAGTCAATTATATCGCCCTACCGATTGATTTAAAGTAACATTTTAATCATCAACCATTAAATTATGAACATACTGGACCAGGAAACAATCATTGAATTGTTCAGAAACTACTATCTCTTATTCGTTGCCTGCTTGTTTTTAGGAACTTTTTGTCTTACGTTTTATGTAATCCCCAAAGTGTTATGGGTAAGCCGCGAAAAAAATCTTACGGCACCTGTAAATGAACGCAGCGCACACATTGTAGAAACCCCATCTTTTGGGGGAGTGGCCTTTTTTATAACTCTCATACTGGTGTTTTCAATTATCCAGAGTCTAAGGCTTGGCTATGTTGGAAATCACTTAATAGCAGCAATAAGTATTCTGTTTCTGGTGGGGCTAAAGGATGACTTGGTGATCTCCACCGCCCGGGTCAAGCTTTTTGGGCAGATTACAGCAGCATGTTTTTTAATTTTTTCCCCGGAATTACAAATTACCAGCCTCTATGGGTTTTGGGGGATCTACGAAATCCCGGAAGTTCTGGGCTATTGTTTCACCGCGCTGCTTATTAT
>NZ_JAVRHP010000004.1:0-87851 GCF_031846505.1 Autumnicola edwardsiae | reverse complement strand
TTTTTTCATCCATTTAACCTTATAAAACTAAAATTATGAAATTTAAGAAAAAAGCAAAAAAGGCAGCAGAAAAAGGAGCAGAACTATGGGTTGCAAAAAAAGGAATTGGCTTAACAGCAAGCCTCTTAAAGTGGGGTGCCATTGCGGGAGTAGTTTACCTGGGATACAAACTCTACAAAGAGAACCAGGAATAAATTTTTCGCAGAATAGATGGCGGTAATTTTATTTCAAAAAACTATTTCTGAAGTTAAATTCAAGGATAATTAATTTTTAAATGGGAAGCTTGTAGGCACGGAAACTGTAAGCTTTCCATTTAAAGTTAATTGTGATAACATTAAATATTTTCGCCAATAAACAGTACTTTCGGTTTACTTACGAAATATGCTTTTAAAGGTATTTCCCCTCCTCTATTTCCAGACGGCCTTTATTTGCTTTTAATACCATCTGTCGTCCTAACCTGGATTAGAGAAGGAAGAAAAAAGGCTAAAAAAATTATGAGTAGATACCAGGATGATTTAGGTAATATGAGGTCGCTGGATCTCTATCTTGAAACCCTTAATAAAGAAGAATACAGAACAGCACGGAAGAAAATTGGTTCATCTGGTTTAGCCCGTGCCCCCCTGGCGGGAATGGACATTGCCTCCACCAGTTTTCACCACGTATTGCATAATAAAAGAAAAAAGAGGCAATTAAAGACTTTAGCGCAGTTTCAGAAGAAGTTCGACTGGCAATTTGATGTAAATACTGTATTAAAAGAAGAGTATGATGCACTTGTATTGACCGATGCCAACCGTATTATTAACTGGGTGAGTAAAGGTTTTTACAACATGACTGGGTATCCTGCCAGCTTTGCAATTGGCCAAACCCCAGACTTTTTACAGGGAAAAAACACCCCTGAAGACACAAAGAAGCGTGTTGATGAAAAATTAAAAAAGGAGGTTGTTTTTACAGAAACCTTTGTAAACTACAGAAAGAACAACGAAGAATATTTGTGTGAAATAACAGTCATCCCGTTACGTTCCTATGGCGCAAAACTCACCCATTTTCTCGCTTTAGAGAGGGAAATTAGCGCTTAAGAACAGGTCATTATTTTAAACTTATCATCTTTTATTTGTTTGGCAGATGGCGGTATTTTGCTTTTTTCAAGTAACTAAAAAGTATCGTGCTTTTGGAGCTGGTTTTTTTTTACCTGGTCTCCCACATCCAACAAACCGCCTTGATTCTTTATCTTAAGCACTTCTTCTCTCCGGGTGTCCCATTCAGCAGCTCATTTTAATTTTAAAAACCTATTGTTGTTATAAAATCCCTAAACTTTCCTTTTAAAAGTCCGTGTCCTTTTTTATGCTGATTTTAATTTTTAATTTTATAAAAAACAGAAAGTAATGAACTATAGAAAACTGGGAAAAACCGGCTTAAAAATTTCAGAAATCTCACTTGGAACCTGGCAGGTAGGAGGAAAATGGGGATCTGGATTTGACGACAACAAAGCCGATGAAATTATAAATACAGCCATTGATCAAGGCGTGAACTTTATAGATACCGCCGATGTTTATGAGGAAGGCTTAAGTGAAAAAGCGGTAGGAAGAGTGGTGCGCTCCCGCTCTGAAGAGATTTATGTAGCCACAAAGTGCGGCAGGCAAATCAATCCACATGTAAATGAAAATTACACTCCGGAAGTGCTTACAAAATTTGTGGAAGACAGTTTAAAAAGAACCGGACTTGATCGATTAGATCTTGTACAACTACACTGCCCGCCCACAGATGTTTATTATCGACCTGAGATTTTCGAAACTTTTGATCGGCTAAGGGATCAGGGGAAAGTCCGCAACCTGGGAGTTAGCGTAGAAAAGATAGAAGAAGCAATAAAAGCAATGGAATTTTCTAATGTTGCTACCGTCCAGATTATATTTAACCTCTTCAGGCAACGTCCATCTGAATTGTTCTTCGAAGAAGCAAAGAAAAAAGATGTCGGGGTTATTGCAAGAGTTCCGTTAGCCAGCGGATTGCTAACCGGAAAATTTGATTCCAACAGTCATTTTGACAAAGAAGATCACAGGAATTTTAACAGGAATGGAGAAGCCTTTGACAAGGGGGAAACCTTTGCCGGAGTGGATTTTGAGCAGGGATTAAAAGCTGTGGACGAGTTAAAAGCACTTTTTCCAGATGTAAAGAATCTCGCTCCTGTCGCTTTACAGTGGATCCTTCAGTTTGAGGAAATAAGCTGTATTATTCCAGGTGCGTCCAAAAAAGATCATCTTTTATCGAATACTTCTGTCTACGATCTTCCGCCTTTATCTGCAGAAAAGATTGAAAAAATGAACTCTATTTATGAGAAGTATATTAAGCCGGAAGTGCACCAGCGCTGGTAGTTATTTTTCACCTGTAGTTTAGCAACTTTGTTTTGCTTCAGGCAAAAGATTAAAGAGGCCGTCTAAAAATGGCAATTTTCGTCACCTGATTATTTCAGAACCACGAAAATTCATTTTTGGACGGCTTCATTCTTTCTGAAATTATTTCAGTTCAATTCAGATACAAAAAACGCTGTCATTATGTTTTTTTCTTCTGGTTTTTTACCTAAAAACTAAGGAAAAAACTTATCTTTTTCACTATTTGAGCGTAATATTCTTACTTTAAATGTTAAATTATTTACTTTTCCTAATAAAAATTTTCCAAGATTTAAGCTTGTAAATATCTGATTATGAAAGCTGTAACCCTAATAAATCCCTTTCTTCGGTAATAAATTAAAGATATTCGTTATGCTTTGGAACACAATCTTTTAAGATTATTTCTATATTGGGAAAAATTTAACATGTAGGATGGAAGCTGAAAATCATAAAATTTCAGAATTATGGAGGAGGGAGTACTCTTCTGAAATCATGGAATATTCACGTTACCAAATTACTGAGCAATTCGAAAGAATGGCTGCCCTTTTTGCTCCGGGAGAGTCATACTTCTATATCCTGAACATGCATAATCTGGAACTGGATTACGTTTCTCCCAGTGTAGAAAATTTTCTTGGTATTTCTCCCAAAAATGTAAGCATGGATAAACTCCTTAGTCTTGCGCTACCGGAGGAAATTGAAAAGCTGGAAAAGAAAGAGCTTGTAATAAAAGACTTTTTTTCCGTATATCTAAAACCTTCTGAAATAACCAAATATAAAATAATTTACTCCTATAAAATGGTGGATTATAAAAAAAGAAGCCGGGTAATGCTTATGCAGGCCACCCCTATTTCTATTGCTAAAAATAATACACCAATGCATATTTTCTCCATTCACAGCGATATTTCACATATTGCAACTCAAAGTACACGAAGCGTTTCCTTTATAAATATCCAAGGTGGGAAGTCTTTCTACAATGTTCCTGTAGATAAAGGAGCTTTTAAGCCAAACCTGGGAAATGCAGAACCCAGTATTTCTGATTCCCTCACCCCCCGGGAAAGGGAGATTGTAGATTTGCTCGCCCAGGGTTATGGTGCCAAGCAAATTGCAGACAACCTAAATCTTTCTATCCACACGATCCATACCCATAGAAAAAATGTACTCGCCAAAAGTGGTTGTAAGAATACTGCAGAACTTATTGCCGAAAGCATGATGGCCGGAATACTGAAATAAGAAGAAAACCATAGGATCCAGATGCTGTCTTTACTCCTATGGTCAGGCTAATTCTCCTATTTTATACGAGCCTGGAATTCTGAAATAACATTATTGTAACTTCTTAATACCCGGTCCCACTCTTTGTACAGGTGATCGCTTTTTACGCTCGTCATAGAATCTCCAGACTCTTCACTTACCAGTTTTACTTTAAAACTAAGCGGATTTGTTGAAGATTCTTTCACAATCATCCTTGTTCGGATAGTATTTTGCTCAAAAGTTTGTAAAGACCATGCAGTTCTTAAATAGCCTGTTTCCTTATCTGTCATTTCTATAACATCTATGTAGTTTAGAACAATCTGGTTAATTAACTTCCATGCCTGATCTTTATCCATTGCATTTACTTTTACCTCGATATCCACATTCGCAATATCTGTCTGGACAGAGGCATCAAAAGCATCGTCATTTCTCATTTTTACGTAATGTGTTTTTGGCGGTTTGGTCATACCTTTTTGGTTACAGAACTCGATGGTCTCATTAAGAAAACCTGTCTTTTTTGTAACTACGGTAACACAGGAATTTTTAGGAACGAGTACCACTGTAGATCCTTTTCCTATTAATTTCCCGTTCACATAAATTTCGGCATCGGTTTCTGAAACTCCGACTTTCACTTTTTTCTTTCCATAATATTCTGAATTGGCATTAGCGTGAATACTGGTAGCAGGTAAGATTGAAAATGTAAGCGCAAATAAAATAAGGAAAGTAATTTTCTTCATAACTGGATTTTAATTAATGTATTATTGATAAAATGTTTTACTGTACTGTAAGAAATAGTAAGAACTACCTCTTAAAACGAAAAGCCGAAGCCGATGTTAGCAATTAACCCTTTATAAATTAGGTCTTGTGGAGAAGAGTCGATGTCTAAAGGCGGAGTCTCCTGCATTTCGGTATAGCCATCATCAAATACCACCTCTATTTCATAACTTTCTGGAAGAGGTGTAAAACGATAGCCAATTTCAGGCCTAAAATAGAATAAGCCTCCAAGCTTTGCCCCAAGCTTCACATTAAAGGAGCCGTTGGAAAAATCAATATCCGCCGTTCCCGGTTCTGTTCTATCAGAATTTTCAGAAAAGAACATCATTTCACCCTTAATTTGGATACTCCCATAACTGGCCCCCACGTACAGGCCTTTGCCAGGGCTGAATAGATAATAATTAAGCCCGCCCTCCATGTACGTAAAGTCAAGTTCGTCGCTGGACTCTTCATCAGCATTATCCTCTTCAGGTACAATCCAGTCAGATTTAAGTGTTGAATAATCCACACTTACTGAAAGTTTATGACGCAATAAAGGCGTGACATACTCTAAATTTCCGCCTATCAGGTTTGGGTAGCCTAATTTCCCTCCAATTCTGAATGGCCTTACCTTTGGCTTATCTTCGGTAAAATAATACTCTTCTCCCACTTCCTGAGCCGAAACAACAGACGTGAAAATTAAAAGTAGTGTGGTACTAAAAATTTGAATAGCTCTTTTCATATTTTCGGAATAAGTTTTTACTCAACAAAATACAGTGTCTTAAACTATTAGAAATCAACACAGTAAAAATATAGGAGGCAGCAGCACCAGACAATACCCATTAATAGTGATATTTAATTTGAAGAAAAAGAGAAAAAAAAGGAGTGAGAAAGTAAAAGAAGGAAAGAGGGAAAAGGCTAATAAGGCCACTTCTGCTCAGACATACTGCATGTCGAAAATTGTCAATTTTTGGGCATCACCAAAGAAACAGAGCTGGAAATGAAGATAAAGAGTGAAAAGATGAAAGGTATTAGACATTTTCTGCGGCAATCTGCGTTTTCTGCGGGAAAAATTTTGAATTTATCTCCCAGCAGAAATAAAATTCATGTATTCATGATTTAAAAACAGGAAAAAGGAAAAAAGTGAAGAAGTTAAAGAGTTAAATAAGACAAAACTTCAGCTTAGAAAATACTATATGCCGAAAATTGGCAATTCTCGGCCAATAAAATTTTCAGCAGAACCTTTTAAAAATCGGAGTAATAGAAATAATCCTGATTCCCGGCTCCTGAGTGATTTCTGATTTGGCAGTTATCACCTAAATCGTCTTCCTCCCCTGTCTGGAGGGTTACTCCCACCGAAATTGCTCAGTTTATAAGTAAAACTCAGCATTGCGTACCGTGTGAGGATCAAACTGCTGGTATCCTGTATAAAATCGTCCCCAATTACCCGCCGGGTATCGATATTCTGATCCAGCAAATCATAAACTTTAACCTTCAGGGTAGCTTTATCTTCTAAAAATTCATATCCAAGGCTCATGTTCCAAAGCAATGAAGTATTATCAAAGCCCGGGGAAACATTTCCGAAGTAATTAAAAGAAATGTCATTGCCAAAAACCACATTTTCAGGCCAGTAAGAAGTAGTTTGAAATCCAATGCTGTGGTTCACAAAATCTTCATTCCTGTTGGGGTTAATATCGTAATTTGTGCTGTTGTAAGTTAGCTCATAGTTTGGTTCTATGCTGAGTAAATCTTCAATTTCGAAAGTAAGGCGCAAACGCGGACTTAAGCTATAACGCTCAGCTTCATATTTTACAGCATTGGTAAAACCAATATTTTTGTTGTAACTGGCGTTTAAACCAGCCTGATACCTGAAGATCCTTGCCTCTTTCTTATATTGTTTGTTGTAAAAAACGCCTGCGTTCCCGTTAATCGCGCCGTCTACATTAGTATAGGTAGTGGTCCTCACAAGATCTTCGTTTACCGTAGAGACAGAAACGACATTATTATTTGTAAATCCAAGGTTTATATAGCTAAAAATACCACTTCGCGTAGCAAAATCGAAATTGCGGTAATTAAGTTGTATATCCTGCCGGTAAGCAGGCCTCAACTCCGGATTTCCAACTATAATATTTAACGGATTTGTACGATCCACGACGGGCTGAAGCTGCCGGATAGAAGGTATATCTACATTGGTGTTGTAACGGATTGACAAACTTTTGGAACGTTCAATTTCGTAACGCACTCCTGCTTCCAGGAACAGGTTATTATATGTATTTTCAAAGGAAGTTTCTTCCAGATAATTACTGTTTTCGAGACTGGTATGCAACAGGCCAACTTCAGTATTTATCCTCCAGATATCTCCTTCATAATTTAATCCCAGGTTTGGTGTATGTCTCCTGCTGTTTACTTCAAAATCACTGCTTAAAAGGTTATTGAGGATGTTGTAATTTCTATCGCCGTTTTCAGCTTCATAGACATAACGCTTATTGGTGGAGTTTAGATAATCGAAATCATAAGAAACGTCAAGAAAAAAATCTTCTGCCAGGACACTGCGCTTACTTACTTCAAGAGAATAAGCATTTTCCGTTTCATCTTCGTCTATATATTGATCCTGAATTTGAATAACTTCTTCTCCTTCTTCCGTAAATAAACTTTCGGAATAGTAAAAATTATCATTTTTCTGCCTGCTATGGTCGTTTTCAAATTCCATTTGCAAATAAGAACCACGGCTGCCAAATCGCCTGATGAAATCGATATTATTACTAAAATCTACACTTTCCAGCGCTTCATTTTCAAAAGTTTCGGTACGGTTAATAAGGTTAAGATCCTCATCCAACGACTCGGCCACTTGATCGCGGTAGGAATTACCGAAATTTGCGTTTAACCGGGGACTAATGGAAATCCTGGTGAGCGTGTCAAATTCCACCTCAAAACGGGCGTTTGCACGATGGCTGTCATTTAAGAGATTGCTTCTTTCTTCAGAATTTGTGAAATATCGGGAATCTGGCAAAATATTTTCTCTGGCTATAATAGTCCTTCTCTCAGTATCATTTCTTCCGAAGAAATAATCTGCACTTAACTCAAGGTCATTTTCCCATTTATTTACAAAGTTAATACCGGCAGTTTCTGCCTTTGTTATTCCGCCACCGCCACCTCCAAAAACATTCCTCCCGGCCGTACGCCCCATCATCCCAAACACTTCATCATAACTAAACCCGGAAGTATTGATGTTATTGGAACTGGCAAGAACACTCAACCGCAGGTCATCTTTAAAATAATTCCCGATTCCGCTCAGTTCATATCGATCATTTGTGCCTCCCCCGGCAGTGGCCCGTGCAAAATAGCCTTTGTTCTTATCCTCTTTTATGGTAATATTTACCGTTTTATTTTCAGGATCACCGGCCTTTCCGGTAAACTCTTCCGACCTGGTTTTGGTATCTGTCACCTGAATTTTATCAATAATTTCCTTCGGAAGGTTCTTTGTGGCAATCTTGGGATCATCACCAAAAAACTCTTCTCCATTTACCAGAATCCTTGAAACCGTTTTTCCGTTTACGGTAATATTCCCCTGATTATCCACCTCAACCCCCGGAAGTTTTTTCATTAGCTCTTCCAGGTTGGCATCCTGCCGGGTACTAAAAGAACCGGCATTAAATTCTAAAGTATCTTTTTTAATAGTAATTGGTGCACGTGTAGCAGCCACCACTACCTCCTCAAGCTTGTTGTCCTGAACTTGCATGGTAATGGTGGAGAGCTCTATTCTCTCCTTAATTTCAAGGGTTTCCCTGTAGGATTGATATCCGGCAAAGGAAATATACAAGTTGACTTTGGGAGCTGTGGTGGTCCCTGTTAAACGAAAATTTCCGTTTTTTTCTGAAATGGTATAGGTAACAAGACTGCTGTCTGCTGCTTTTTCCAGGTAAATAGTTGCGGACTCCAATGGCACACCGGCCTCATCCACCACTTTTCCGGTTATTTCAAAATCCTGAGAAAATGCCGTCCCAGTGATGAAAAGGAAAGCAAGAGTGTAAAAAAGTTTCATGAAGAGGAATTAGATAGATGAAAACGGAAATTCGACACCTCCGTCTGCTCTTAGACTAACGTTATTCCTTTTAGTTTAATCGGTATTACTTTTTCCTGAATAATAGTACTAAAGAAAAACCTGATGGTTTGATACAAAAATCAGCTTATAAAAAAAGCCCGCAATTGCGGGCTTTCTTAATCTTAAATTATAAGCTGATTATGCTTAGTTGTTGTATAAATACACTGAAGCAGCGCTCGGCACGTCATTGCTAACGGCCGGAGCAATGTCTCCACTAGTGTTTAGCACATCTGTAAATCCAAGGATTTTACCACCACCATTTGCAATTTCGGCGATGAAAACCGTTTGGGTGTCATTATCATAAGCTACATCTATAGGATTTCCTAGCTCTGTAGATGCCCCGGCAATCCTGGTCTGGTCTGCCATACTTATGCTTCCACCATCTGCTGTAGCTTCAAGTTTTGTATTAAAGTCTTCAATCACATGGAAACCACCGTCAGAATCACTTGTGGCATCACCAATATCTGTCATAATTAGTACATCATCGGCTTCACTATAGTCAATTCCGTGAGTTCTCACTATACCTTCAAAGGTAATTCGTTTGTCAGGTGATTGCATACCTCCCATATTGGATAGGAAATCGTTATAGACTGCAACATCACTGCTCATATCTACAACAGCGAGTAAGTCTCCACCTTTAAACGTAATTCCCCATACCGGAAAATCTATGTCTATAGTATTTTCAAGCATAAAAGATGAACCATCAAAAGAATATACAAAGAACTGGTTGGAACCATTATCAGACACTACAACATGATCTCCCAGGACAGCAATCTCTCTGGGACTTGGTAATTCCTCAGATCCCATAGCATCTGGAGAGATAGTTGCTCCATCTGCAGCTCCCATGAAGTTTTCATAAAACTCTATCCTCATATCACTTCTGGAAGCCTGAATAAGGTTTCCGGAACCTGAATAATAAACTCCTTCAGTAGAAGACGATCCAGTCATTACCGTTTTCAGCAAAGATCCGCTTTCATTATAAACATTTACGTCTCCATTTGCTGTATTGGTTGTGTACAATCTCGTCATCATCCCGGTAGTGCTCATTCCTGTATTTCCATCAGTTTCATCACTTGAAAAATATATAGATGAAGCAGAAGCCAGATCTTCTTCAAACGATGGCGTTAGGTTTCCACCTGAACCAATTGAAGTAAATCCTAAAACTTTACCGTTTCCTACTTCTGAAATATAAACTGCATCTGTTTCAGAATCGTAAGCAACATCAATAGGATTACCCATCATTGTATTGGATCCTGCTACTCTGGTTTGTGCTTCCAAAGGAATTTGCTCACCATCTGACAATGCATCAAAAACAGTTGAGAAATCCTCTATAACATGGAAAGCTCCGTCGTCAGTAGCATTGGCAGCATCTCCAATATCTGTCATAACCATTACATCATCTGTCCCATCATAAGTAAGACCGTGGGTCCTGACTATGCCTTCAACTTGTACTCTTTTAGAAGGCATTAAATCGCCATCCATATTATTGGAGCCAAAGTCGTAGAATACCGCTAAATCGTTGGTGGTATCTACTACCGCATAGAGATCATCACCCCTAAAGGTAATTCCCCAAACCGGGAATGGGATCTCAAACGTATTGGTTAAAGAAAAGTTATCTCCATTTTTGGTATAAACATAAAATTGATTTGTACCATTATCTGATACCACATAGGTAGAACCATTTACTGCCAATTCTCTTGGGCTATCTAAATCGTCTGAACTTGTGTAAGCCGGAGAAAGTGTTTCACCATCAATGGCATTACTTAAATTGTTATAAGCTTCCAACTGGAAGTTTGATCTTGAAGCCTGTACAACTACATCATCAGAAAAATCATAAAAAATCCCTTCAGCAGCAGAGGAAGCTGTTCCAAAGCTGGAAGATGTTCCGGCGGTAAGATCATATTGAGTAATATTACCGTTGGAATTATTGGTAACAAAAAGTTGTGCCCTTCTGTTAATATCATTACAAGAATCATCACTGTTCAATTCGATTACATTTGTATCAAAAAGACTTGACTCATAACGGAGTTGCCCGTCATAATTCTGACAAGAACCATCAGTAGCATAAGTAAAGGTCATATTTTGAGTGAAAACCGGACCTGAATCACCAAAAAACACTAACATGTCTTCTCCTTCTCCGGCAGAAGTCACATCGCAAGTAAAAGTACCGTCACCATTGTCTACACAGTTGGTAAGCATACC
The DNA here is from genome assembly GCF_031846505.1 of Autumnicola edwardsiae. Taxonomy (NCBI): domain Bacteria; kingdom Pseudomonadati; phylum Bacteroidota; class Flavobacteriia; order Flavobacteriales; family Flavobacteriaceae; genus Autumnicola; species Autumnicola edwardsiae. Next base: position 77,162 of record NZ_JAVRHP010000004.1, on the reverse strand, counting down.
ACCCGGACCTTCTTCTTCGCTAGTATAAATCGTAGTACCTAAAGTAGCCTGTGTTCTTATTTCATCCCCGTTAGCATCTCCACTATTATCAGTATCTCCTAAAACAAGGAAATTAAATGTCTGGGTTTTTCCAACACCTAAGTCGGGATGGTTACTACACTCTACACAGGAATAAGTCCCGGTGACAGGAACCGCGTGGGCTTTAGAGGTGTTTTTAGCCACCATCATGTCTCCTGCTTTACCATTGTAAACTACATTAGAAATTGCAGGATTAGTTCCGTCATCATCAACATTAAAATCGAAGCTCAAATCTCCACTAGAAAATGTAAGACTTCCGTCTTCCTGATCTTTAGAGTTTTGAGACACGCCCGCTCTAATTGTACTACCTGTACTCAAAGTTAAATTTGAGGTAGGATCATCTTCAAAGGGAATAGATATAGCTACACTACCTCGAGATGAGGCATCTTTTGTAGTAAATATTGCTGTGTAAGATCCAAAACTCGTGTTATCAAATTTTCCATCACGCAAGTTTTGTTCAAATTTCGTCAAATTTTCTTCTGGAATTGTTCCTTCTTCCTGCGTTGGTAATTGATCTTCCGCACAGGAATAAATTAAAAAAACACCCAGAAGGTAAAAGCAAATTTTCTTCATAAAATCGGTTTTTTGGTTAAAAATAAGTTCGATTTGAATATAACCACATGATTACCACATACCTAAGGTTTAACGAAAGATTAGGACGGTTTTAAAACAATCTTATAATTTGTTCAAAAAGCGTAATACAACAAATCTAAAAAATATCACTGTTTGGGAAGTGCCGCATTATATAAGGAATACGGAGAATTATCAAGTTAGTATAGCGTACTTATTGATGAAAATGATTGTAAAAAAGACAGCCTCAGCGACCTTAAAGATATCTTTTTCAGAAAACCGCAGAAGTATTCTCTGTTCTAATTAAAATTACCATACCGCAGAAGTATGCATTTTTAGATTAAACAGACAAGGCTGAAACTAAAGTTGGTGAGATCGGAGTTCGATAGTTTTGAATATTCCCAGGCCTAAGAATTAAAACGGAATTTTTCAATCAATCCAAAGTGGAAACCTGGTAATATTTAAAATATTACTTTTTCCTGAAGTAAATAGTAATTGGTACTCCGCTGAAATCGAATTCTTTCCGGATCTTATTTTCCAAAAACCGTTTATAAGGATCTCTTACATACTGCGGAAGATTACAGAAAAATGCAAATTGTGGCTGCGGAGTTGGCAACTGCATGCAGAATTTGATCTTTACATATTTTCCTTTGTAAGCCGGCGGTGGATTATTTTCAATTATCGGAAGCATTACATCGTTAAATTCCCGCGTCTTCAATTTCTTGCTCCGGTTTTCGAAAATCTGTACAGCAGTTTCTATAGCTTTAAAAACCCGCTGTTTGGTAAGTACAGAGATAAAAATAATAGGTACATCGGTAAAAGGTTCTATTTCGCGCCTAATATTCGCTTCGTATTCTTTAAGCGTGTTTGTTTCCTTATCTATTAAATCCCATTTATTGACGAGGATCACAATTCCTTTGCGGTTACGCTGGGCCAGCCAAAAAATATTCTGAACCTGACCGTCAAAACCACGCTGGGCATCTAAAACCACAAGACACACATCACAATTTTCTATGGCACGTACAGAGCGCATTACCGAATAAAATTCCAGGTCTTCCTTAACCTTAGCCTTTCTACGGATCCCGGCAGTATCTACCAAATTAAATTCAAAACCAAAGCGGTTGTATTTGGTATCAATAGAATCCCTTGTAGTGCCGGCAACATCTGTTACTATATAACGATCTTCACCAATAAGCGCATTTATAAAGGAAGATTTTCCTGCATTTGGTCGTCCCACCACAGCAAAACGTGGCAATTCTGACTCTTCTTCAGCTTCAGATTCCGGCAGGGCTTCTATAAGCGCATCCAGTAAATCTCCTGTTCCACTACCATTGGTACTTGCAATGGGAAAATATTCACCCAAACCAAGGTTATAGAATTCCACTGCGTTCGCCAGCCGTTTATTATTATCGACTTTATTTACCGCCAGCAAAACAGGTTTATCTACTTTTCTAAGTAAAAAAGCAACGTCCTCATCCATTGGAGTAATCCCCGTTTCTACATCTACCATAAAGATAATAGCATCTGCCTCATCTATGGCAAGCTCTACCTGTTTGTCAATTTCAGCTTCAAAAATATCATCGCTGCCTATAATATATCCGCCGGTATCGATAAGCGAAAATTTTCGCCCATTCCAGTCAGATTTTCCATAATGCCGATCGCGTGTAACTCCGCTAACGGAATCCACAATTGCCTCACGACGCTGGATTAATCTGTTAAAAAAAGTGGATTTCCCAACGTTTGGTCTTCCCACGATGGCTACTATATTACCCATACCGGATTTTCTTTTATTTAAGTTGCAAAATTAGTGTAAATATTCGGGTTTTAACAGAAAAGTGGAACACACATATTTCTCTATATCTTCATCTTATAATTAAGATCAAGATAAAAGATCGCTTCGCTGCAAGATGCAAAAAATGAGAGGTTTTTACCTGGAAAAGAGGTTAAATGTTTAAAATTTCAGGTCAAATAAAACTCACTGAGTTCAATTGACTTTCAATTTGTTTCAACTTCTATTACTTCGGAATAAAATAATTTGAAATCAGCAGAGCCCACTTCAATTTAAAGACAATGCCTGAAAATCAACAATATCGACCTTTAGTTGCCAAACTGATTAATCATTATACCCAAACCTTTTTAGCTGATTACTGTCGCTACGCCAGTTTTTATTGACTTTCACGTAAAGTTCCAGGTGAACCTGTTTTCCGAAGAATTTTTCGAGGTCCTTACGCGCTTCTACTCCTACTCTTTTTAAAGCAGATCCTTTATGGCCAATAATGATCCCTTTTTGAGTCTCACGCTCTACCATAATCACGCTGCGCATCCTGATAATTTCCTCTTCTTCAAAAAACTCCTGAGTATCTATTTCTACGGAATAAGGGATTTCCTTTTTATAATGCATCAGGATTTTCTCCCTGATGATCTCGTTTACAAAAAAACGTTCCGGCTTATCGGTAAGTGTATCCTTCGGATAGAAAGCAGGACCTTCAGGCAACAATTCTACTATTCGATTAAAAACTTCAGCTACATTAAAGCCTTGTAATGCCGAAACCGGCATAATTTCAGCATTGGGAACCTTTTCTTTCCATAACTGCACCTGTTCTTCAAGTTCTTCCTGATTGGAAGTGTCAATTTTATTCAGAAGCAGTAGAACAGGAATATCAGCATGAATAATTTTATTAAAAAAAGCCTCGTCTTTAAGCTCTTTTTCACCAATTTCGACCATATAAACAAGTACATCGGCATCTTCAAAAGCCGATTTCACAAAATCCATCATGGATTGCTGTAATTGATAAGCGGGCTTAATAATACCGGGCGTATCACTAAGAATCGCCTGGAAATCTTCCCCGTTTACAATTCCCAGAATCCTGTGCCTGGTGGTTTGTGCTTTTGAGGTAATAATAGAAAGTTTTTCACCCACAAAAGCGTTCATGAGTGTAGATTTTCCAACGTTGGGATTCCCAATAATATTTACAAATCCGGCTTTATGTGCCATAACTGAAATTTTTCACAAAGATATTTTAATTAAATCCGCTCTCCTAACTTTTTCAATCTTTCCGGCAGGAGGACGATAATTGCCATTTTAGAAGACCTGCCCCTTTAAGCCGGTTGATTATCAATATCTTAAAACAGCAGTTCAATTCCTGACAAAGCTATAAAAGTTCGAAGCTTCCTGTTTAAAAGCTTTGTCATTAAAAAAAATTACATAATTTTGCCCGCTCTTATGAAGCACGGAAGAAAAATAATATCATCCCCTCTTACTCCGCCTTAAAACAGCTTTGTCTGTAATTTTATAGCCCTGATCATCCCTGATTTTTAGCTGAAAGTACCCCTTTCAACTCCATGATTCCTTTAAAACTCCAGTTCTTATGAGACAAATTTTCAATCTCTTCGATTTTAAGCAAAAAGTAGATTATAAAACCGAAGTTCTGGCCGGCTTAACAGTGGCAATGACCATGATCCCGGAGTCATTATCCTTCGCTATTTTAGCCGGATTTCCTCCACTAATGGGATTATATGCTTCCATTATAATGTGTTTGGTAACGGCAATTTTCGGGGGAAGACCAGGAATGATTTCAGGTGGAGCCGGCGCGACAGTTATTGTTTTAATTGCTCTAATGAAATCCAACGGCCTTGAATACGTTCTGGCAGCGGTGGCTTTAGCAGGGGTAATTCAGATTATAATTGGAGTTTTTAAGCTCGGAAAATTTATACGTTTAGTACCTCATCCTGTAATGTTTGGGTTTGTTAACGGGTTAGCTATTATTATATTTATGTCTCAGTTAGACCAGTTTAAGACGGTGGTGAATGGCGATATTGTATGGCTAACCGGAACTTCTTTGTATATTATGGCCGGTTTAGTGGCCTTAACCATTGCTGTTGTTGTCTTCTTACCTAAACTTACTAAAGCAGTTCCTTCTTCGCTGGTTGCCATTATAATTGTATTCCTTTTGGTGTACTTTCTGGGTATAAATACTAAAACAGTTGAAGATATCGCTTCTATAAGTGGTGGTTTTCCTCCTTTTCACATACCGAATATTCCATTGAACTGGGAAACATTGGAACTTATTGCCCCTTATTCTATGATTATGGCGGCAGTTGGATTAACCGAAGGCTTGCTTACCTTAAACCTGGTAGATGAAATTACAGAAACCAAAGGTAATGGCAACAGAGAATGTATTGCTCAGGGAGGTGCAAACATACTAAATGGATTCTTCTTCGGGATGGGTGGCTGCCCAATGATCGCTCAAACTTTAGTAAACCTCTCGGCTGGATCCAGAGCTAGATTGTCTGGTATAATTGCAGCCTTTACCATTCTTGGAATAGTGTTGTTTGGTGCACCCATAATAGAACAGGTACCAATGGCAGCTCTTGTAGGAGTAATGATCATGGTAGCCATTGGAACTTTTGAGTGGGCCAGTTTAAAAATATTCAATAAAGTACCTAAGAAAGACATTTTTCTGGTAATTACTGTTGCACTAATAACTGTTATTCTGCACAATCTGGCTTTAGCAGTTCTGGTTGGAGTTATACTTTCGGCATTGTTCTTTGCCTGGGAAAGCGCCAAGAGAATTAGAGCTAGAAAAAGTATTGATGAAAATGGTGTTAAACACTATGAAATATATGGACCGTTATTTTTTGCTTCTACTACTAATTTTGCAGAAAAATTTGATGTTGTAAACGATCCAAAAGAGATAATAATAGATTTTAAGGATAGTCGAATTGCCGATATGTCTGCTATTGAAGCTTTAAATCAAGTCACTCAGCGTTATAGTAAAGTTGGCAAAAAAGTACATCTTAGACATTTAAGCAAGGACTGCAGAAGGCTGCTAAGCAATGCAGATGGAATCATAGAAGTTAATATTCTGGAAGATCCTAATTATAAAGTGGTGACAGATAAGCCTTAAAATTTATTATCGTTTACCTCAATCCAGTAACCATCGGGGTCCTGAAGGTAAATCTGCTTTATACCATCTGGACGGGAATTTGTAGTCCCCGCTTCTCCCTGCCAGTTCTCAAAATGTATATTATTCGTCTCAAGGTGCTCCATAAAAGCCTGAAGATTATCTGTATTTATCGCCATATGCACCCCCTTTTTCTTCTCAATTTCTTCTTCACTTTCTATAAGGTGCACCTGGACTTTATCTGCCAGTTCGAACCAGCGAATATGATCGGGAAGTCCACCGTTGGGGATTTCTTTTAGTCCAAGGATCTTGTTGTAGAAATCTGCAGAAGCCTTAAGATCTGCAACCTGGATTGCATCGTGATCTTTTTTAAAGTTGAAATTGCTTTGCGCATTCAAGTCTTGCGTGCTCATAGAGAAAATACTAATAAGGAGTAAATAAAAAAATTTCATATTAGAAGTCAGAGTTAGTTACAAATGCAACATATTTCCCGTCCGGTGACCAGCTTGGAACATTTATAGTTCCCTGTCCCCCATAAATATAACCTACTACTTTAGGTTCTCCACCCTTGATGGGCATTGTCCTTAGCAGGCACCTTTTATAAAAAGGATGATCTCCTGAGTCTATTTCTTCGGGAAAGGAAATAAATATAAGTTGTTCCTGATCTGGAGAAACGTGCGGAAACCAGTCATTAAATTTATCTGTGGTAAGCTGCGTTTGTTCACTACCATCTGCATTCATCCTCCATATCTGCATAGCTCCGGTACGATTGGAATTAAAATAAATATGCCGCCCATCTCTAGAAAATTCAGATCCATCATCCAGTGTTTCTGTATTGGTGAGTTGTGTTTCCTTTCCAGATTCCACGTCTACCTGGTAAATATCATACTGCCCATTCCTGTCTCCTGTAAAAAGAATAGATTGGCCATTGGGCGACCAGCCGTGGGCATAGGAAGCTCCTACCCCGTCTTTAGTAACTTTTACAGGTTGATCGCTACCGTCAATTGGAAGGTAGTAAATAGACGAGTTTCCATCATCTTCAGGGTTATGGTGGCTTATAGCAATCTTATTTTCATCGGCACTTAACACATGGTCATTATTATTATCTATTGCAAAGCCGGTATTCAGCATAGAAATTTTTTCAGTTTCAAGATCATAATTATAGAGCCAACCATTAGAATTGTAGATAAGTTTCCCACTCCTGGTCCAGTTTGGAGCCTGTATGCTGTGACCCGAAGTCATTAGCACTTTTCGCTCCCCCGTTTCTACATTCATAATTTCCAGCCTGCTCCCAAGGTAATCTGTATATGGCACAAGATCCTCAGGAGCAGGATAACTGATTCTTACATTTTTAAAAATTGCTGTTTCTACAGCGTCCGGATTATGGGCGCTTATATAAATTCCCGCAAAAACTTCATTTCTTAGATCCATTTCCACCTCTATACTTGTAAAAGGTTCACCAAATTTAGCAGTGGACATGATGTACAAATTCCCTCTTCTTTCCAGCTGAATTACATCTGGAGCCTCGCTGGTTGAAGTCACCTCTTCTGTATCTGCGCCTTTTTGCCTTCTGTATTGAAGTGAAGTTAATCCATCCCCGTGAACAGTCGCATTTACGTGAGGTGAATCTGAAGCCAGGTTGTTCCTAACAATCCAGCCAATTTTTCTATGAGGATCTTCTCCCTCGCCAACAAACTCCACCCGGGCTCTAAGGATAAAATCTCCCTGTATAGCCTTCCATGCGTATTGAAATTCATCAGATCCAAACCACATATTTGTTCCTGAACCTGTAAGGGTGTATACCTGTTGTTCTTCATTATATTCTGCAGAACCTTCAGATTTCACATCACCTATATCCTGATGATTATTAAAAATGCCCATTTGCTGTGCCTGTGCCATATGAAAGCTGAAAAAGAGAAATACTGAAAAAAGAGCAGAAATTGCATGTTTTAAATTCATATTAATTGAATTATTGAATAATTTAAGCTAAAGATATTAAAAATTTTATGTGTTTTAACCTGGCTACAGCAGCAATTGAAACCAAAACCTGAAAACCTTAGCAAATCCTTATGAAGATGAAGCCGGTCATAAATTCAAATATTCTTACATTTATGATAAAGTGAAAACATGGCTGTAAATTTAGAAAAGGAAAGAGAGTTCCGCGAAATGGTTTCTGTAGAGAACAAGGCTCTTCGTATAAACCTGAATGAAAATATTTACGGGACTTTTGCTGAAATTGGGGCAGGACAGGAAACTGTACGAAATTTTTTTAGGGCCCGCAACCCATCTGGTACCATTGCCAAAACCCTTAGTGCTTACGATAAAGACTTCAGTGATGCCATCTACGGTGTTGGCGAAAATAAAAGATACGTGACAGAAGCTCGCCTAAAGAGCATGTTATCGTATGAAACCGGTCTTATTGAGGAAAGGATTTCCAGGGCGAAGCATCCAAACAAGCTTTTTTTTAGCTACGCCAATACTGTAGCCACCATAGATTTTGCCAAAAAATATAAAGGCCATGGCTGGCTGGGAATAAGGTTCCAAACCAAACCGAAAGAGGAATACAGTGAGATCATTATACATGTTCAATTTCATGAAAGCAATGCTGCAAAACAGCAAATAAGCCTTGGGATTTTAGGAGTAAACCTAATCTACGGTGCATATTATCATCACGATGATCCTGTAACTATCCTTAACAGCCTTTACGATCATTTAAATTCCCATAAGATCGAAATTGATATGGTGAATTTTACCGGCCCGGTCTTTAAACAGGTAGACAACCGCTTAATGAGCCTGCACCTTGTAAAGACGGGAAAGACCGATGCCATTATGTTTGCTCCCGATGGAAATAATGTGCTGCCGGCAGACCTGCTCTATAAGAAAAACATTCTTACGCTGCGCGGAAGCTTTAGGCCGGTTACAAGAGTAAACTTAAGTATGTTTCAAAAGTCACTGGAACTTTTCAAAAAGGAGAATAAAGTAGATGAAGATCGTATCCTGGGAATATTTGAAATCACTTTGTTCAATTTAAGGAATGAAGGAGAAATAGACGAAAAGGATTTTCTGGACAGGGCAGATTTGCTCTGTTCGCTAGGACAAACAGTAATGATTTCAAATTTTCAGGAATATTATAAAGTAGTGGAATATTTTTCACAATTTACCAGGGAGAGAATGGGGCTCACCATGGGTGTGAATACGCTTATTGAAGTTTTTAAGGAAGATTATTATAAAGATTTGAGCGGCGGAATCCTGGAAGCTTTTGGGAAATTATTTTTTAAGAGCCTGAAGATATATCTCCATCCTCAAAAAGATCCTGAAACCGGCGAGATCATCACCAGTGAAAACCTGGAAGTAGAAACGAGGACCAAAGAATTGTACAGCTTTTTTAGGGACAACGGGCGCGTTGTGGATATTACAGATTATGATCCTGAAGTCCTGGATATTAATTCCAGAAAAATTTACGAATTGATTAGAAATAGTGAAGAAGGCTGGGAAAAAGGACTGGCAGAAGATACCGTAAAACTAATAAAAGAGAATAACCTGTTTAAGAAAAAATCATAATCCCACGCCACCATAGAAATAAGCAAAAAAGAGCCCGGTTCTCCAGAACCGGGCTCTTTTTTGCTTTTATTCAGATCAACCAACTTTAGTCATTATAAAAATCTGTTGGCCAGCTGTCATTCGAGAAATTAACATCCGGTAGTATTTTTTCCGGATCCAGTTCTACACTTTCCAGCGTCTTTTCGGTTTCCAGCAAATGGCTCCAGGTATCGCCGCGTTGCCATATCTCTACAGGTAGCCGCAGGTTTTCCGTAGTACCATCTTCATACGTCAGCTTCAGTTCCACCGGCATTGGTATGTCCCCTTTATTGGATACTGTAATTACGTAATTACCCTGGCGCCGCTGCACACCATCCAGGCTAATATCGATATTCCCTGTGCCATAAAACCAGCCTTTCCAAAACCAGGAGAGGTTTTCTCCCGCCACATTTTCCATGTGATTGAAAAAATCTTTTGGCTGCGGGTGCTTATAGGCCCAGGTTTCTATGTAAGATTTAAAAGCATTATCAAATCTTTCATGGCCCAGGATATATTCGCGTAGTAATAATAAACCAATTGCAGGTTTATAATACGCCGTCATTCCCAGGTTTCTTAAATTGGTAACATCTGGATAGGTATCTATCCCTTCACGCGTTGGCCTGTTAAACCAACTTACAAGTCGCCTTGTCTGGTTTAAGTTAGATCCATACTCTCCGTCATTAAATTCCAGGCTGCTGTAATGATTTATAAAAGTGTTAAAACCTTCGTCCATCCAGGCATATCTTCTCTCATTAGTCCCCACGATCATCGGGAACCAGTTGTGACCAAATTCGTGATCTGTAACTCCCCATAAAGATTCACCTTCAGCCTGCCATCCGCAGAAGTTTAAGCCGGGATATTCCATTCCGCCAATATCTGCTGCCACATTTACAGCCACAGGATAAGGATAGTTAAACCATTTCTCCGCATAATGCTCTACAGAGTATTTGCTATATTCCGTAGAACGTCCCCAGGCTCCCTGGCCAGCGCTTTCTTTAGGATAAGCAGATTGTGCCATGGCCTTTTTGCCGTCGGGAAGGTTTATTCTTGCCGCGTCCCAAATAAATGCGCTGGAAGATGCAAAAGCCACATCCCGGGTATTTTCCATCTTAAAATGCCATGTTAACATCCCATCCTGCTTTGCACGAATAGACATATCATTCACTTCTTCGGGCTTTACAATAAATACCGTGCTATCGCTTTTTGATGCCATTTCCATTCTTTCACGCATTGTGGAAGAAAGAACCTCCCTTGGGTTTTGCAATTCGCCTGAAGCTACCACGATATGATCGTAAGGAGCGGTAATTTTAAAATCATAATCCCCATAGTCCAGGTAAAACTCACCAGCACCAAGGTACGGCTCAACATTCCAACCGTCTATATCATCAAAAACCGCAGCTCTTGGAAACCACTGCGCCATCGCGTAAATTGTACCATCTTCCACATCCAAACGTCCCATTCTATCCATTCCCTCAACAGGAATTTTATAGCTGAAGTTCATCGAAACGGTCGCTTCTCCTCCATTTGCCGGGATAGGCCTGTTAAAGAAAACCTGCATCCTGGTGTCGTTAATCAAATATTTAGAAGAGGTACTGCGCTTAACTTTTGCCTGCAAATTGCTAATCTCGTAACCCCCGTCTGTATCTCCCACATAGCGGTTCCCTCCTATTGGCGTGGTTAAGGTCCCGCGGGAATCCTCGGTAAACCTGTTTTGTTCCAGGTGCATCCAGATAAATTCCAGGTCTTGCGGACTATTATTGGTATAAGTGAGGGTGATCTTTCCAGAAATACTGTGGTCCTCGTCATTAAGGGTTGCTTCAATCGTGTAATCTGTTTCGTTCTGCCAATACTCAGGCCCGGGATGTCCCGATGCCGCCCTGTACCGGTTGCCGCTTCTATCCATAAATTCCCCAAAATCTGATTGGTTATTCTCAATCACTTCCTGCGCGTTCACTGCGGAAAGTGAAAAACTGAAAAACGTAAGGACAAGAAAACTTCTTGAAAATAGCTTCATTCTTTAAATTTTAGTGTGAATGTTGCAAATCTAAAGAATAGCCGTTAAAAATGCTTTATAAGTTCAAAAAATTGAAGCTATCCCTCTGTTTGAGGTCGAAAATTGCCATTTTTGAGCCATAACTTCTGCTGAAGTATCTAAAATTAAAAACTCCGCAGTAAAATCTGTCCATTGAAGGATAAAAAGATAAATTTTAAAGCACTTTTTTCAGGTTCAAAGAAAAAAATAAGCTTTTAGCAGTTAACGTTCAGAGTTTTAGCAATAACTTATGTTCAGCTTACATAAGGAGCATGAAAATTGGCAATTTTCGACTTACACTTGTAATCAGGAACAAAGTTTATTTCCCTCAACAGAATTTTTTGTATAAATTCAGGCTTTATCTTTGCGATCATTTTTTAAGCCTGCGGAAATCACAGTTAAATGCCGGTTAAAATTATAATTTACTATGATTACAAGTACCGAACTGGAGACAAAGGGAAATTTATTTCCCGGTGAAGTTAAAGCATTTGATTTTGATGGGGATTCGATTACTTTTTCTACAGAAAATAATGTCCTGCTACGTATTACTGTTCTAAGAGACAGCATTCTGCGCTTTAGATATGCAACAGATGGGATTTTTGAAAATGACTTTTCCTATGCTCTCGATAAAGATACTATGCACGGGTTTAATAAATTTCAAATTGAAGAAGATCCTTCGTTTATCACTATTACCACCAGCAAAATTAAATGCAAAGTCGCTATTTCCAACCTTAAAATAGGCATTTTTGACCTTCAGGATCAAGTGATAGTAGAAGATGAACTGGGTTTTCACTGGGAAGAAAACTTTGAGTTTGGCGGCAATTTTGTAAAGATGAACAAAACTTCTGTTGAAGGAGAAAATTTCTTTGGGCTTGGAGATACGCCTACCAACTTCAATTTAAAAGGGAGAAAACTGAGTTTATGGAACAAAGACCAGTTTGCCTTTAACAAAGACCTGGAGGAACTCTATAAAGCTGTCCCTTTTTATACCGCGCTACACACTAACATCGCCTACGGAATTTTTTTTGATAACAGTTTTAAATCACATTTTGATTTTTGCCAGGATAAAAGGAATGAAGTAAAATTTTGGGCTGAAGGGGGTGAAATGAACTACTATTTTATCTATGGCCCAAAAATAGCAGACGTTGTGACTTCTTACACCAGCCTTACGGGAACTCCAGACCTGCCCCCAATGTGGGCTTTGGGTTACCACCAAAGCAAGTGGAGCTATTTTCCCGAAAGCAAAGTGAATGAACTTGCAGCTAAGTTTAGGGAGCTGGAATTCCCGTGTGATGCGATACATCTTGATATCGATTATATGGATGGATTTAGATGTTTTACCTGGAACAAAAAATACTTTCCCAATCCTAAACTCATGGTAGCGAACCTTGAGGAAAAAGGCTTTAAAACTGTAGTAATTATAGACCCCGGAATAAAAATTGACGCAGATTATAAAATTTTTAAAGAGGCCCTGGACAACGATTATTTTTGCCGAAGGGCAGACGGGCCTTTTATGCGCGGCAAAGTATGGCCGGGGGAATGTTATTTCCCAGATTTCACCAACCCTAAAGTACGGGAATGGTGGGCTGGATTATATAAAGAACTTGTTGGGGAAGTTGGCGTAAAAGGGATTTGGAACGATATGAACGAACCGGCAGTGATGGAAGTGCCGGGAAAAACATTTCCCAGGGATGTGAGGCATGATTATGACGGAAATGACTGCAGCCACAGGAAGGCGCATAACATTTACGGAATGCAGATGGCGAGGGCCACATATGATGGTGTGCTGAAATATTCTTTTCCAAAAAGGCCGTTTACAATAACCCGCGCCAATTTTGCTGGCGGGCAGCGGTTTAGCGCTACCTGGACAGGAGATAATATTGCGAGCTGGGAACATTTATGGCTTGCCAATACACAGGTGCAGCGACTGTGCCTTAGCGGAATGAGTTTTTCGGGGAGCGATATTGGAGGGTTTGCAGAGCAACCTTCTGGCGAATTGTTTACCCGCTGGATTCAGCTGGGGATTTTTCATCCTTTTTGCAGGGTTCATTCTTCGGGAGATCATGGAAATCAGGAACCATGGTCTTTTGGTGAAGAAGTTCTGAGTATTACCAGGGAATATATTAAATTAAGGTACCAATTACTTCCCTACTTATATACCGCCTTCCACCAATACGTAGAAGAAGGGATTCCAATATTAAAGCCTCTGGTATATTTTGATCAGGAAGATGTACATACCTATTACCGGTCTGATGAATTTATATTTGGAAACCAAATACTTGTATGCCCTATCCAGGATCCTCACGTACAAGGACGCAGGATGTACTTTCCGCGAGGAAAATGGTACAACTTCTGGAATGATGAGGTGGTAACCGGAGGCAAAGAATTTTGGGTTGATGCCCCGCTGGAAAAATCTCCGATTTTTATAAAAGAAGGAGCTATTATTCCCAGGTTTCCTGCTCAAAATTATGTAGATGAAATAGAAATAGAAGCGTTGTTCCTGGACATCTATTACAAAAACGGAAATGAAACTTCTATCTTATACGAAGATGCTCATGATGGTTATGATTACAAAAAAGGAAGGTACAGCCTAAAAACTTTCAAATTCCGTGGAAAACCGGAAGAAATTATAATCCAGCAACACAAAGATGGAAAGTTTTTAACCTCCTATAAGCACCTGGAGTTTCGCTTTCACGGATTACCCTTTGAAATTGAAAAAGCTTACGTGGACAATGAAGAAGTAAGCCTGGAATCGCTGGATTATAATCGAACAGAGAAAACGATGAAAATCCCTAAAATGTTCGATCTCCTTCAGTTTACTTCCGCAGAAAAGCTATAAAACTTTTGTTTTAAATTGAAAACAGTCCGGAGCTTAATCAGAGATTGATTTTTTCAATTTCAACATTTGCCATCCCCTCAATATTTACTTCTACCAGCAGGTATTTTTCCTGCGGCACTATATTTCTGATTTTAATGTTTTTAAGGTCACCCGAAACAAAAATACCCTGATGCGGTTCTACCCGATTTTGTAGTTTTTTATTGATCGTTTCCAGCTGCTCCTGGATATGTGGAAGAAAATCGAACCTCATCTTCTCCTTTAGCTTGTTGTACATAAAAATATTGGCTACGGTCTCGAGAAAGTTATTTAACAGCCAATTGCGGGTGTTCCCTTCTAATTTATAATCGTTAATAGTGATCACCTGGTCTTCTTTATTAAATTGGAGGGAGACATTTATAAGCAAGCGCCCTTCTTTATTTTTGAAAAGAGAGGTTAACGCCCGCACCTTGAGCTCCAGGACGAGATCGTACTCTTCTTCGGGGCTTTTTTCCAATACCACATCAAGAATTTCGGCATAAGTTGAAGTTTTTCCGTTTTTTTCAGCTTTTACTTTCTCACCTATAAGTTTTTTCCGCAGTAAATCTTCAATAACATAATATTCTGCACGAACCGGTAAGGCTATGCTCACTTTTCCCCGGGGTGAATCTTCTATTTCTTCTATGTTGTCCATAAGCTAGTTTCCTACTAAAATACATTTTCTTTTCAAAAAGATTATAAGCGCTCTTTGCAATGAGCAGAAAAGCCTGATAGCAAAAATGCCAATTATCGGCTATATTTCGTTCATTACTTCAGAAAAGATCCTGTAAGAATTTACCCGGTCTTCATGATGATAAATGTGCGAGGCAACCATTAATTCATTTACCCCGGTTTTATCCAGAAACGCTTTAGTTTGCTCTTTCACAGTATCTTTACTACCTACAAAAGCATACTTCAACATTCTTTGAAAAGCAGGATTTCGCGAAAGCTCTTTTAATTCTGGCGTCAACTCCACAGGCTCCTGAATATAATCTATATTACCGGTCATCACACCAATCATCATGCGGAGCATTGAGGTGGAAATTCGCTCTGCCTCCTTATCTGTGTCGGCAGCTATTACATTAA
Organism: Autumnicola edwardsiae; assembly: GCF_031846505.1. Taxonomy (NCBI): domain Bacteria; kingdom Pseudomonadati; phylum Bacteroidota; class Flavobacteriia; order Flavobacteriales; family Flavobacteriaceae; genus Autumnicola; species Autumnicola edwardsiae. Next base: position 62,059 of record NZ_JAVRHP010000004.1, on the reverse strand, counting down.
TGCACGCGATGGTATACGGCTCCTGTAAATATTCTGAAGGTTCGAAATTGTTATAATATATATTTAAAGCTTCAAAAAGGTGGGTTGGCGCGAAATGGCTCGCAAAAGCATATGGCAAACCTTTTTTTGCCGCAAGATGTGCGCTGTCTGTACTTGAGCCCAGGATGTAAATGGGAACATCCACACCTTCGGCCACTGTTGCACGCACTTTATAATCCCTGTTATCCGGAGAGAAATATTGTTGTATTTCGCCAATTTCTTCCGGAAATTTATATACCGCATGCATCCTGTTTGCGCGAATTGCCTGCGCTGTGACCTGATCTGTTCCCGGAGCCCTCCCTAAACCCATATCGATACGATTAGGATACAGGGATCCCAAGGTTCCAAATTGTTCTGAAACAATGAGCGGGGAATGGTTGGGCAGCATGATCCCACCAGAACCAACTCTAATCTTCTTTGTCCCGCCGGCAATGTGGCCAATTAGAACCGTCGTAGCCGAACTTGCTATACTTATCATGTTGTGATGCTCTGCCAGCCAAAAGCGGTGATATCCAAAATCTTCGGCTTTTTGAGCAAGATCCAGTGCTCTTTTAAAAGTCTCTCCGGGAGTAGAATTGCTGGCGACGCTTGCCAGTTCTAGTATCGAATAAGGAATATTTTTGTTTTTCTTAGTCATTCTTTCTTAATTCTTTTTTTCTTTTTCTGCCGAAAAAATTGCTTTATTCCGACTTAAATTTTCTTTTTTTCGTAGCGCTTCAATTTAAGGAACATTAGAGGAAAACCACAGCATTTCAGAGAATTTTAGTATTGAATTGTGGCAGAAATTAGCACCGAAATATTTTACCGGACAATCTGCTCTATTTTACAAAAAAGATTTGCAGAATCCTGCCAACAGCTTTTTGAAAATTCCAGACGTAAAAAGTTGGCAGGCAAAGGAATTCATATTTAAAAGATCCTGAAAACTTAAAATTTCTAGTTATGTTTGGTCTTACAAGGTATTGCCAGATATGTACCAATAAACTATAAGCTCCTGAGGAGTTGAAAATATGAGTAGCCTCAAAAAGATAAATTTTCTGCGAAAAAAAATCACCCGTTCCTTAACGAGAAACGTGGGAAAATCCCAACTTCAGGAGAAAATTGATTTAAGCAACGTAACGATCAAAAGAATATTAATTTCCCGTCCCAATCACAGGCTGGGGAACCTTTTAATGATCACCCCACTAATCCAGGAATTAACCGAAACTTTTCCGCAGTGCCAAATCGATCTATTTATAAAAGGCAATCTGGGGCCGGTGCTATTCAAAAATTATTCAAAGGTCAATCACATCATTGCACTTCCTAGAAAACCCCTAAAGCAATTATTTCAATATCAACGGGCATGGTTATCACTAAAAACCCGGACTTACGATTTGGTAATAAACGGTGATAAAATATCATCTTCAGGAAGATTATCTGTCCAACTGGCCAGGTCCAGGTATAAACTTTTTGGAGACGAAAGCCCGGATTTGGAATTACATTCTGAAAAAAACCAGCACATGGCGAAAGCCCCTATTCTTAATTTCAGAAGTTTTGTCACTTACCAAAATTCCAAAACCACTAATGAACCTGCCCCCCGGCTTGACCTTAAATTAAGCCCGGACGAAATTTTGGAAGGCAGAAAAAAATTAAAAGATCTTGTACAGAATGAAGAAAAAACAATCTGTTTATTCACCTTTGCGACCGGAGAAAAATGCCTTTCCAAAGAATGGTGGCTGAATTTTCATGAAAGGCTGAGGGAGGAATTTCCGGAATATAATATCGTGGAAGTTTTACCCATGGAGAACGTTTCCCAAATATCTTTTAAAGCACCAACTTTTTACAGCAGGAATTTGCGCGAGATAGGATCTTTAATTAAAAATACGCAGATTTTTATTGGTGCCGACAGTGGTATTATGCATTTGGCAAGCGCGGCACAAGCACCTACAATTGGGTTGTTTTCTATTTCTAACGAAAAAAGGTATTATCCTTATGGTAATGGCAGTGCTGCCTTTAATGTTCAAAAATCCAGTCTTAATGAGCTTCTTGAAATAATAAAAACAATCCTTAGGTAAAGTTTGGTGTTATTCCGGTTAATAGAACCAAATGATTTTTACTTTAAGAAGTAACAGTCCCCAAAGAATAAAGCATTTCCATGGTAGGAGTCTCACTTCCTCCTGCCGGCTCCAAAGTAATTCCAAAACCTTCGGAAATGTTCGGGTTATCCAGTACAAAGATTTTGTCTTCATCTTCCTCAAAATCATCTAAGAGGCCAAGGCTACTGGGAACAAGGGGGGACATTTTAAGTGACCAGACCTGATACACCATTCCTCTTGGCGGCTCGGGCAAGTTTTGGGCATCGATTAGGGTCAGGTCTTTCTCATCATCATAATATGCAGTTGCGTATGCCTCCGGAGCTATCTCCTGTCCCTCAAGTGGGACTTTTAATATATTCCGGTCTCTTAGCGTACTTAAAAGTTCCCGGGATTTGGCAGCATCGTTTCTTGCTTCTGCAATTTCCGATTCTATCTGCGCGTTTTCTGCCTGCAAGGCCTGCAGGGATTCCTTTAGTTCACTATTGTTTTTAAACATAAGGAACAAACCTACCAACAAAAGAATACTTGCCGCCCAACCCAGAAGTGCAGACCAGTTTGTCCTCTTATTTCTAACCGGAATATTTCTGCTTCTTTGCGAAATTTTTTCTTTTAAAGGTGCCAACAAAAATTCCCGATTGGAAGGCGCCGCAGCTTCGGACAACTTCATTAAAGCTTCTTCAATTTCTTCCACCTCAGCTCTCATTTCAGGATGTTTCTTAAGCATACGGGTCACTTCAGCACTTTCAGACTTAGAGAGTGCACCGTATACATAGAGTTCTAAAATCCCTGATGATATGTATTCCTTTTCATTCATCGCTTGCTAATGTTAGCTCTTAATTTATCTATACATACCCTGTTTTTAGTTTTTACTGTTCCTAAGGGAATTTGAAGTTCTTCGGCACTTTCCTTCTGTGTAAAACCCTTGAAAAATAGAAGATCTATTAATTTTTTACAGACAGGTCCCAACAGGTCTATATATTTTTGCAATCCAATAGCATCTATTTTTCCGGAAGCATTACTGCTCGTCTCCAGAATTTCCGTAAAGTCATAATCCTTCAGATCTGACCTTTTATTTTTGAATTCTTTAGATCGTAATTTATCGATTGAAGCATTTCTTGCTATATTCAGAATCCAGGTAAAGAACCGGCCCTGATCTGAATCGTAGGATGGAGCGTTATCCCATATTTTAAGAAATACATCCTGAAGAATTTCTTCTGAAATTTTCTCGTCCCGAACAATACTGAAAATGATACCGTACATACTTGTGGCGTATAGCTGATAGATACGTTCAAAAGCCTTCTCATTCCCTTCCTGGAGCTGAGCAATTAATAGATCTTGTTGCATTCGTTTAAATAATGGGTCAATTTAGGCAATTATCGGCAAAACCGGAACAAATGCTAAAAATGATATATAATGAACCTACTTACTCATTTTTTTGGATTGCCCTGCTTTATTCAACGATCATAAATATAATGCTGAATAAAAAGAAATCGCCTGAAAATTTCTTTCCCAGGCGATTTTACTTCACTGAACTATGTTGCGGATTTATGAAACAATAAAAAGCCCTGCAATATTAGAAGCGGTTTGACCATCCATGGGCTCATCATAGGCCTGCGATACCGCAACATCACCAAAAGCTGTGGCATCAACAAGGTTTACTCCGCCCTGCACTACATTCTCTTCCCCGTCATACACAGCCTGAGTGGCTTCTGGCATACCAGGTCCTCTGTTATCCAGGGTTATCCATCCCAAAGCGTTTTGATCCAGGTTTTCTCCCATTACATCTGCTCTAAGTCTTCTTATTTCTGAAGCATGGCGGGCTTCTACAGAATGTATTTGCAACGCGGGAGTAAGGAATTGAGTTCCCATAAGGTTACCTGCCTGTCCTTTATATGCTCTCACGCCCGTATCTTCAAAAGCCTGGGCGAGAGCCAGGAGTTGGGCATAAGCCACTTCCTGTCCGGTTCCATTATTATTAAAAGGATCAAATGCTCCTCCTGCCGTAAAATCAAATTCCGGAGATTCTATAGAGTTTTCACCCAATCCAGATTTCAGGAATTCAACATGTGCAGATTCATGTTTGGAGATCTGTTCATAAATAGCTTCTGCTTTACTTCCTCCCGGCAGCACTCCCGAGTTTAATGCTTTTAAATAGAATTCTGCTTCCAGGTATTCCAATGTTAAAGCTAGTTGTAAAGCACCAATAGCTGCATTTTGATCCTGGGCAGCAAAAGCCTTTCCAGAAGAAGTGACCAATCCAAAAGGGATTGCGGTTAAAGCTGCTTTCTTTCCCAAAGAACCAAGGGTACTAAAAGCTTCTCTTCTTGAGGAAGTCTTAGCTGAAAGGTTTTCTGACGTGAATTCGTCTAAGAATTTTATAATATCCATAATAATTTTGTTTTAAAGTTTTTGAAATTGGTTTATCCTGGCAATTGATTTGCGGTAAATTGTGTTTTAACAAATCCGGTATCTCCCACTGCTGTTAAGATTTGAGAAGGAGATCTGGCCAGATCCAGACCATTTTCGTCTACTACATCGTCCCCGGCAAAAGCCTTTGGATCGTCCATAAAGATGGATCTGATGGCAGCAGCATGCCTAGCCTCCACAGATACTATTTTTCCGGCAATTACCAGATAATCAGGTGTGGTCAGTAAACTTCCGGCTCCGTTGTAAGCAGCTACTCCAGTATCCTCCAACACCCTTGCAGTACCAAGGACTGAACTCCTGTCTGAAAAGTCTACTGAGGCAAAATCAAATTCCAGTTCAGGTAAGACCTTACTGGTATCCCCACCAACAGCTCCACTGATTGCCGCATTAAAAAAATCGCAGTGTATCACCTCATGTTTATAAAGGTCTTCCAGGATTAATCTTTCCTCGGCACTGGCATTCATCCAGTAAGATCCGTCTAATACATTTGTATAAAACGCAGCTTCCAATTGCTCCAGAGCATAGGCATAATTAAGGATTCCCACATCTCCGCTTCCCAAATCAAAGATATCTCCACGATCTATAGGATCCATGAGATCATCGTCATCACTACAGGAAAGCAAAAATCCTGATCCTACTACGGCTAAACTTCCCATCTTTAAAAATTTTCTTCGGGAAGAGTTGTTTCCATTTGATGCAGAATATTCTTGCTGCACTTTAATCATAGGTTTTTTCATAATTACATTTTTGTTGATTACATAGATACTTACGTAAGCAGAGCCACCCCCGGTTTTTCATTTCCAGTTAAGCTTTTGTTAAATAAAGAAAATGGCAATTTTAAAGCCCTTACAGCCTTTAGGACTCGTCTATTATAAGTTTAACTATTTCTGCTTAGCCTTCTTTCAATATATTTTATAATTTTGGAAATAATCCTAAACAAAGGATTTATTCCAAATTATGAAGAACAGATCAATAATACACCTGGACCTTGATACTTTTTTTGTTTCTGTAGAGCGGCGGCTTAATTCAGAATTGGAAAATAAGCCGTTAATCGTGGGCGGAATGGGAGATCGCGGAGTGGTGGCTGCTGCCAGTTATGAGACCAGGAAATTTGGTGTACATTCGGGAATGGCAATGAAAGTAGCCCGGCAGCTCTGCCCTCACGCTACCGTAATAAAAGGAGATTCCGGTCTTTATACCAAACACTCCCATGAAGTTACCGATATTATCAAAAGCAGCGTTCCTTCCTTTGAAAAAGCGAGTATCGATGAATTCTATGCCGATCTTTCCGGAATGGATAAATTCTTCGGGATCAGGAAATTTGCTCATGAATTGCGACAGACAATCATTAAAGAAAGCGGACTTCCCATTTCCTTCGGCTTATCCCAAAATAAAGTTGTCTCTAAAATTGCTACCGGCGAAGCAAAACCAAACGATGAGCTATGCATAAATAACGGAGAAGAAAGATCTTTTCTGGCTCCCCTTTCGGTGCGAAGAATCCCCATGATAGGAAGTAAAACCTTTCAGAAGCTGCTCAATCTTGGAATTAGAGACATTAGGACCATCCAGGACATGCCGGTAGAAATGCTGGAAAGTGTGCTCGGAAAAAACGGAAGAATCATCTGGAAAAGAGCTCAGGGTATAGATGATTCTCCTATTGTTCCTTTTCATGAACGAAAATCTATTTCTGCCGAACGAACTTTCAATAAAGACACAACAGATATGCTAAAGCTGGAAGCAACGCTGGCCGGAATGGCAGAGAACCTAGCCTACCAGCTAAGGCGGGGAAATAAACTGACTTCCTGCGTTAGCGTAAAAATCCGTTATTCCGATTTTCAGACTTATACAAAACAGGCCAAAATCCCCTATACCAGTGCCGATCATATCCTGATTCCGAAAATAGAGGAGTTATTTAAACAACTGTACAATCGCAGGTTACTGATAAGGCTGATTGGTGTTAAATACACTCATTTGACGGGAGGAAACTATCAAATCAATCTTTTTGATGATTCTGAAAAAATGCTGAACCTGTACAATGCTATGGATAAAATTCGCAACAGGTATGGCGATCATGCGGTAGTACGGGTTTCTACGATAGGCGGAAATGGGGTTGGCCGAATAGAAAACCCGTTTAATGGAGAACCACCAATACTTCACGCCCATAGACAGCAATAATAATTGATTAGATGATGTTCTTAAACTGCCACACCTATTATTCTCTTCGTTACGGTACTTTTTCAGTGGAAGAGTTGTGCGAACTCGCCAAAAATCAGCATGTACAAATTCTGGCAGTTACTGATATTAATAATACTTCTGCATGTTTAAAATTCATCAAAATTGCTTCGGAATATGGCATTAAACCATTGACAGGAATCGATTTCAGGAATGGTGTGCAACAGCAGTATGTTGGGATAGCCAGGAATAATGAAGGTTTTAAACAATTAAACCAGCATTTATCCAGTCATCTGCACAACGGAAGTGATTTTGCGAATAATGCCCCTCTTCTCCCCGATTGTTACATTATTTATCCTTTTGAAAAGGTGGCTTCAGATAAAAAATTAAACTTTAGAGCGAATGAATTTATAGGAGTTTCAGTAGAAAATCTGCGAAAACTTAAATTTTCGAAGTACCTCCACTACAAAGAAAAACTGGTACTATTGCAGACGGTCACCTTCCGAAGCAAAAGAGATCACAATGCCCACCGATTGCTACGGGCAATAGACAACAATACACTGCTAAGCAAATTGCCGAAAAGTGAGGAAGGAAATTTTTCCCAGCAAATGCTTTCTCCTGAAATTATTAAAACTGAATTTCAAGATTATCCACACATCCTACAGAATACAGAAAAGCTTACAAAAACCTGTGAAGTGAAATTCAATTTTGGGGAAGCGCGGGAGAATCAAAATCTGAAGGTTTTCGGCAAGAGTAAAAAAGCAGATGAAGAAGAATTAAAAAAACTTTGTTACAAAAATCTGCCGAAGCGTTATCCGCAGGCTTCAGAAGAAGTTTACGAGCGGGTAAATAAAGAATTGAAAGCCGTAATTAGCCTTGGCTACGTTGCTTTTTTCCTAATCAATTATGATATTATTCAATATGCAAAAGAAAAAGCTTATCCGTACATAGGCAGGGGCAGCGGTGCCAATTCCATCGTGGCTTACATTCTTGGGATCACTAATGTAGATCCTATTGAGCTGGATCTTTATTTTGAACGTTTTATCAATGCGCATCGCAACTCCCCACCAGATTTTGATATAGATTTTTCCTGGAAACACCGGCAGGACGTGACGGCCTACATCTTTGATCGTTATAAAAACACCGCTCTTATGGGAACCTATGTTACTTTTAAGCGGCGCGCGGTTGTGAGAGAACTTGGGAAAGTGTTGGGGCTGCCAAAAGAAAACCTCGACAAGCTCTCTGCCGGATATTTCGATTACCATCAGCTGGACCACCTGGAAAAACTGGTGCTTAGGTACAGTAAATTAATAGCAGGTTTTCCAAATTATATAAGTGTACATTCAGGAGGGATATTGATTTTAAACGATTCCGTATATAACTATGCAGGTACTTTTATGCCGCCCAAAGGTTTCCGCACGGTCCAGATAGATATGAACATTAGTGAAGAAGTCGGGATCCACAAATTTGATATTCTGGCTCAAAGAGGACTTTCAAAAATAACAGATGCCATTGAGATAATCAGGCAAAATCAACCAGGTGCGATAGTAGAAGATATAGAAAATACTAAAGTTTTTAAAGAAGATCCTGAAATTAATCACTTGCTTAAAACGGGAGATTGTATGGGTGTTTTCTATGTCGAATCTCCCGCTATGCGCGGATTGATGATCAAATTACAAACCAACAGCTATCTTGAGCTTGTTGCGGCGAGTTCTATCATCAGGCCCGGAATTTCCAACGGCGGGATGAAGGAAGAGTACATCCAGCGTCACCGGAACCCGGAACAACGAAAAGTAGCACATCCTGTTCTCTTTGAAATTCTAGCCGAAACTTATGGAGTTATGGTCTACCAGGAAGATGTTCTTAAAGTAGCTCATCATTTTGCAGGGCTGTCTTATGACGAAGCCGATATCTTAAGGCGGGGAATGAGCGGTAAGAAAACTTCCAAAGGACAAATAGAGAAAATCGAAGCCAAATTCAGGAGTAATTGCAGAAAAAAAGCATATCCTGAACAATTAATTAAGGAAGTATGGGAGCAAATTTCCTCATTCGCAGGATATGCTTTCCCTAAGGGACATTCGGCCTCTTACGCAGTAGAAAGTTACCAAAGCCTCTACTTAAAAAAATATTTTCCGTTGGAATTTATGGTGGCAGCACTCAATAACGGAGGGGGTTTTTATGACGTAGAAACTTATATTCAGGAAATACGAAAATGCGGCGGAATTGTTCATGCGCCTTGCATTAATAAGAGTGACCATCCAAATGTTATTTTCGGAAAAAATATTTATTTAGGCTTAGGAAATATAAAAGAACTGGAGATGAAAGTAATACAGCGTATTCTTGAAAACCGGCAATTTTTTGGACCCTTCAAATCGCTGGATAATTTTATAGATCGCGTAGCTATTTCTATTGACCAATTAAGCATTTTATTAAAAATTGGCGCATTTAGATTTACTCAACTGGATAAACATCATTTGCTTTGGAAAGCGCATTTTAAACTAAATAAGAGTAAACCTAAAACCAATCAGGCAGTATTATTCAAGCCAAAGCAAAGAGATTTTGAGTTGCCCCAATTCACTTTTTCTGAAATTGTGGAAGCTTACGACCAAATGGCACTCCTGGGATTCCCACTCTGCAGCCACTTTAAATTGCTGAGAAATCCCATACAAGCTTCCATAAAAGCAAAAGAATTGAAGAATTTTATTGGCAGAGATATACAAATTTATGGGAACCTTATCACCGCAAAACGGACTCCTACTGTAAATGGTAAATTTATGTGCTTTAGCACCTTTTATGATATGGACAGCGATATTTTTGATATTGTGCAGTTTCCTGCAATAGCTGAAAAATATCCAATACGCACCAAAGGAATTTTCTTATGTTATGGACGAGTAGTAGAGGAATTAGGCTACCTATCCCTAAACCTTAAATGGATTTCGCGGCAGGAAACTATGGGAGATCCGCGCCTGGTTGATTCCCGTAAATTTAAGGCAGTATAAAAACACATCCTTCCAAAATCCTAAGAATTTATTAATCCACCGTATGGTGATTGGAAAAATTATTAGCTTGTTTTTAAAGTACAGATAAATGAACATTCTGCAGATAAGTGCACCAAAATCGGGAAGTTATTGGCTACACACCATTTTACATCAGATTCTTAAGAAAAAGGGATTTTCAATAAAGTCTTTTATTCAGCAACAGGAGCTTTACCAACAGGCAAAAAATATGGAGCTCAGCTTTAAAGACCAGGCTGGAGTAGATATGATAGATATTGAAGAAGATGGATGCTATTTCAGGATAAGTTCAATTTTTAGGGAGAAAATTTCAGATCCTGCAGTTTATGCCAATTCCACCAGCCTGGCGTGGACACATTCTACCCTGTGCTCCACAAGTTTTGATGTTCTTCCTCTTTTCACAAAGAGAATTTGCATAGTTCGGGATCCCAGAGACCGGGCGTTATCGGCTGCAAAATTTGCTTTTACTCCGTATATGAAAAAGCATTATCCCTCCCCTTATTCTTCGCCGGAAGAGTTTATGGACAATGAATACGCGAACCTGCTGGAACGATGGATATGGTTTTATGGCAATTATCTACTTCATAAAGAAAAATTAGATATTCATTTTGTTTTCTATGAACGGTTGTTGCACAATTTTCCTGCTGAATTAAAATCTTTACTAGATTACCTTCAGGTTAGTTTATCTGAAAAAGAGCAGAAAGAAATTGAAGAAGCCGTGACTTTCTCTAACATGAAAAATAAAAGCCCGAAGCACCTCAACAAAGGAAAATTCGGGAAATGGGTGGAGCAATTGAGCGAAGAACAAAAAGAACTTGCCATAGAAAAAGCCGGAGGCTTAATGCAGCACCTCAACTACCCTTTAGAAACGGCTGAAGCACACGAAAAACTGCCTTCGCTCACTTCTGATATTCCGAAAAACAAATTGGAAGGAATGCTTCGGGATATTTCCTGGTACGATTTATACAACAGCAACAGTCTTTAAACTAAATACTTTTCAGATATAATTGTTCAACTTTTTCGCGTGCCCATGGAGTTTTCCGAAGAAATTTTAAGCTGGACTTTACGGAAGGATCATGTGTAAAACAACGGATGTTTATTCTCTTTCCCAATTCGTCCCAGCCGTACTTTTCTACAAGAAAATTCAGCATATCCACAAGTTTTACTCCGTGCAGAGGATTATTTTTTTGCTGTTGATCCATATTTGGTTTATTCAATTTCTGAAAATTCTGCTTCAGAAAAATGAGAATTCAATAATACTTCTTTTTCAGCCAAAAGGAGACACGTACCAGAAGAATAAGTGCAGGAACTTCTATTAAAGGACCTATCACTCCCGCAAAAGCCTGCCCCGAATTTAATCCGAAGACAGCTATCGCAACCGCAATAGCCAGTTCAAAATTATTCCCCGCTGCCGTAAAAGCAATAGCAGCGTTTTTATCGTAGGTTGCCCCCATTGCTTTGCTGATAAAAAAGCCAATAATAAACATGAGTGTAAAATAAATCAACAGCGGTACCGCAATAACCACCACATCCATTGGGATTTCAACAATAAGCTCGCCCTTAAGTGAAAACATAAGCACGATAGTAAAGAGCAAGGCTATAAGTGTAATTGGCGAAATTGCAGGAATAAACTTTTTGTCGTACCAATCGCTCCCTTTTAGTTTAACCAGGAAGTATCTGCTCAGGATTCCCAGCACAAATGGAATCCCCAGGTAAATTGCCACACTTTCTGCAATAGTTGCAATAGAAATATCTACTACCGCCCCATCGAACCCAAACATCGGTGGTAATACTGTAATGAACAGCCAGGCGTAAAAACTATAAGCAAACACCTGGAAAATACTGTTTAGCGCTACCAGGCCTGCACCATATTCGCTGCTTCCCTCTGCCAGATCGTTCCAGACCAGAACCATGGCGATGCAACGCGCCAGGCCTATTAAGATAAGACCGACCATATATTCGGGGTGATCCTGAAGAAAAATCATTGCCAGGACAAACATTAAAATTGGCCCAATAATCCAATTGAGAAGTAAGGAGATGGAAAGTATCTTTACATTACGAAACACCTTAGGCAAAAGCCGGTAATTGACTTTCGCCAACGGCGGATACATCATAAGAATAAGCCCAACGGCAATGGGCCAGTTGGTGGTACCGCTACTATAAGATTCTATCCGCTCCGGGAAAGATGGAAAGAGGAAGCCGAGAGCTACACCAATCCCCATGGCAATAAATATCCACAGCGTAAGATACGTATTTAGAAATCCAAGTTTTTTATTTTCAGCCATTGAATAGGTCTTAAGAAGATTTCTGCTTTTGAACAGTAGAGAATACGTATAACATTTCTGTTGCTATTTCGTCGCTACGTTCCTGATATTTTTCATCCTGTTGCGGGGTACCGTCAAAAGCTTTGGGATCATCATATTTCACCGGAATCCGCTTTTCGGCACCGGGAATAAAGGGGCAGGTTTCATCGGCATGAGAGCAGGTCATAATTGCAGCAAAGTTTTCTTCCGGATTTGCAGTGTCATCAAATTTTTTGGAGTACATCTTTAAAGCAGGTGCATCTTCAGCATAATTAACTGAATAAACCGGATTCTTATCTCCTGTGGCCACCAACTGAAAACCGGCATTTTTAATGGCAGACACCGCATTCTCATTAAATGCCGTAACCTCTACTCCGCCGGAAAAGGCCAGAATTTCAATATTATAATAAGCGGCTATGGCCTGAGCCCAAATTTGGGCAAACTGGCTCCTCCTTGAGTTATGGGTACAGATAAAATGAATCTTTATTTGTTCATTTTGATCAATTTTGGTCTTTATATACTGAATTAGTGGCTCTAAAACCTCTTTTCTCTCTTCTGAAACAGATTTTATATCAAAAGATCCTATTTTTTGCTGAATTGCAGTCAGTAAACTTGTTTTTTTCATCCTTTTGTAAGTCAGAATTAAAATATTAGCAGCATCCGCTACCAGGTTCACAAGCCGCTGAAGATGATGGCTCGAATTTGGCAATTTTCGGCTTTGAGTTATCGTCTACGCCACATTGATCTAAAGCAAGACAGGCGGTTTGTTTATTCAACAGTAAAAAATGTTTCCCGTCAAAACCAAGATCATATCTCCCTATGGTATTTCCCTGATACTCGACCTCGATTTCTAAATCTTCCAATTCAAGTACCCTTTCAGAAAGTTCAATTATCGACATTAGCTTTTCGGGATGCAAGCGATGATCATAATCCTGTGCTTCCCACAGCTGGAAATTAACAACTTCTTCATCTCTTAAAGTTCCTCCACAATCGATGAATTTCTTGCTGATCTTTCCGATTTCGGTAACGTGAAAATGCCGTGGAACCAAAGTACCATCTGGCAACTTAAAGCCAATCTGATTTAACTCCCCCAAGTGTTTTTTAATTTCTGATAATTTCATAACTCTTATTGTTTTATCGCAATAAAGCGATGATTAAAACTAAATTTTTTTAGCAACAGCTTTTTTCTGAAGCTGTCTGATCAAGAAAACCTGCAAAAAGTTCTTTTAATTCTTCCCACTTTTGGGTATCGATACAGTAACAAACCCTTGTACCCTCAATATTTCCTTTAATCACTCCAAGATTCTTAAGCTCCTTTAGATGTTGAGAAATTGTTGGTTGTGCTAAACCTATAACCCCCACCAGGTCTCCACAAACGCAGGAATCTGTTTTAAATAAATGCTGAAGAATTGCTATACGGGCAGGATGACCCAAAACCCTTGCAGCAAGTGCCAGTTTGTTCTGGTAATCGGTAAATATTTCAGACTTTGTAACGCCCACTTTTGCTTCCGTTTTTATTCATTGCAATATTACGATAGATAATTCATCTTTCAATGGAAAAATTGAATAAAAAAAGCCACTTCCGAAGAAATGGCTTGAAAATTAGTATTTACTAAGTGCGTTTTAAGAGACCGCTTTTAGTTTATTAAGTGTTGATTTGTTCAATTTGTTTTCAGCATATTCTGCGTCAACAACAAGTTTTGTCTGGTTACTTTCAGGCATCTCGAACATGGCATCTGTAAGAATTGCTTCACAAAGTGAGCGTAATCCACGGGCACCAAGCTTATATTCCACTGCTTTTCCTACTATATAATCCAGGGCATCTTCAGTCATTTCAAATTCAATATCGTCCATCTCAAAGAGTTTCTGATACTGTTTGATAATCGCGTTTTTAGGTTCGGTAAGGATCTGCCTGAGCGTATCTTTATCTAACGGATTCATGTAAGTGAGTGCGGGAAGGCGCCCAATGATCTCCGGAATTAAACCAAAATCTTTTAAATCCTTTGGGATAATATATTTAAGCAGATTAGTACGCTCTATTTTATCATCATTTTTTGAAGCACTAAAACCTACCGCCTGCATATTAAGCCGCTTACTTATATTTTTTTCTATCCCGTCGAATGCACCTCCGGCAATAAATAAAATATTTTCTGTATCTACTTCTATAAACTTTTGATCCGGATGTTTTCTTCCTCCTTTAGGCGGAACATTTACGGTAGTTCCTTCCAGTAATTTCAACAAGGCCTGCTGAACACCTTCTCCGGAAACATCCCTGGTAATAGAAGGATTGTCGCTTTTACGGGCGATTTTATCGATTTCATCAATAAAAACAATTCCGCGTTGGGCTTTTTCGGTATTATAATCGGCTGCCTGCAGGAGACGGGTAAGGATCCCTTCCACATCTTCTCCAACATAACCAGCTTCAGTTAAAACAGTTGCATCAACAATAGCCAAAGGCACGTTTAGCATCTTTGCTATGGTCTTCGCGATAAGGGTTTTACCGGTACCGGTCTCCCCTACCATAATAATATTACTTTTCTGGATCTCTACATCATCATCTGTACCCGGCTGCAACAATCTTTTATAGTGATTATATACTGCAACAGACATCACTTTCTTAGTGTCCTCCTGTCCTATAACATACTCATCCAGAAAAGATTTTATAGTTTTTGGCTTACTAAGCATTAGATCTGAAGAAAGTTCTTTGGCTTCACCTTGCCGGGATTCTTCCAAAACTATACCATGAGCCTGTTCAATACACCTATCACAAATATGAGCATCCAGACCGGCTATTAATAAGCTGGTCTCCGGCTTCTTCCTACCACAAAATGAACATTCTAAATCCTCTTTACCCATTACTTTGGTTTTCCTATTATTAATTCAGGCTTCTTATAATATAAAAAATGATTCCTGAATTCCAATTATGCTTCTCTTTTTAATACTTCATCGATCATACCATATTCCTTCGCTTTATCTGCCTTCATCCAGTAATCACGGTCACTATCTTCATGTACCTTCTCATAATCCTGACCGGAATGCTTAGAGATAATCTTGTACAACTCTTCCTTCAAAGTGAGGATTTCCCTGGCAGTAATTTCAATGTCACTAGCCTGACCCTGGGCACCTCCCAGAGGCTGGTGAATCATCACCCTGGAGTGTGGAAGCCCACTTCTTTTACCTTTTTCACCCGCACAAAGTAAAACTGCACCCATAGAAGCTGCCATTCCTGTACAGATCGTGGCTACATCTGGTTTTATAAATTGCATAGTATCATAAATACCTAATCCTGCATACACACTGCCTCCCGGAGAGTTAATATAAATCTGGATATCCTTAGAAGCATCTGTACTTTCGAGAAAAAGTAACTGTGCCTGGATGATATTTGCGATTTGATCGCTTATACCCGTACCCATAAAAATAATACGATCCATCATTAAACGTGAAAAAACATCCATTGCCACGGCATTCATCTGCCGCTCTTCAATAATGTTAGGAGTCATCCCCACTGGTGGAGTTACCGCACTCACCAACTTATCGTAATAGTTACTATTAATTCCGTGATGTTTTGTGGCGTATTTTTCAAATTCTTTTCCGTAGTCCATCAATTCTATATTTTTATTTTTCTGCTTAAGGACATTCAAAAATTCAGCCAATCAAACTTTTACGTCAAATTGGCTTTATCTTTATCCAAAGCGGATAATTGTTACTAAAAAAGGTGTTAGACCAAATCGGTTTAACACCTTAAAGATAAGTATAAATTATAGAAATAGCTTACTCATAAATTTCTTTCACAAATTCATCGTAGGTTACCTCTTTTTCATTGAAACTCATATTTTCCTTATAGAATTCCAATAATTTTTCATTCATTACCTGTTCAGATAAACGTTTGGCTTCATCCTGATTAGATAGGATTCGCGCAGCAATATCGTCCAGTTCTTTTTCTGAAGGATCCATCTGACCAAACTGGGCCATTTGCATTTTTATCTTTTCTATTGCAAATGCTTTAAGATCTTCAAAGTTGATTTCAAGACCATTGTCTTTCATTACTTTACCTTCAATTAACTGGTAACGTAGTCCTTTCTCGCTCTTTTCATACTCTTCTGCAGCTTCTTCTTCTGTCATTGGTTCTTCACCTACAGTCTGAATCCATTTCTGAAGAAATTCTTTAGGAAGATCAAACTTCGTATTTTCAATTAAAGCTTCAGTAACATCGTTCATTAGTTGCTGATCGCTTTGTTGCTGAAATTGCTTTGCAGCATCTTCTTTTATCTTCTCCTTAAGCTCTGTAACAGTTTTTACTTCATCCTTTCCAAAAAGCTTATCGAACAATTCCTGGTCAAGATCTGCAAGCTCCTGCTCATTTACTTCAGAAACTGTAAATTCTACTTCAATATCCAGATCGTGCGCTTTGTCATGCTCAATTTTAAGGTGCTGAATTAAATCGTGATCATCTTCAAAAAGACCTTTTGTGCTTAAGCTGATGGTATCACCTGCTTTAGCTCCAACAAATTTTTCAAGATTTTCTTTACCTTTTATTTTTTCCAATTCTACTGAAGTCGAATTATCGATTCCTTCTTCTTCATTCTTAAAAGTACCTGCAACGATATCACCTTCTTCTGCCTTTTCTTTGGAAACAAGTTTTCCATATTGCTTCTGCATGTTTTTGATCTGGTTATCCACCATCTCATCATCTGCTACAATTTTATAATGGTTGATTGGCTCCTTAACATCAAGATCCACATCAAATTCCGGAGATAGACCAAGTTCAAATTCAAAGCTGTAGTTATCTTTATCCCAGTCAAAATTATCCTGTTCTTTAGGTAGCGGATTTCCAAGCACATCGAGCTTTTCCTCTTTAAGGTAATTGTTTAAACCTTCCTGAAGCAGCTTATTCACCTCATCCACCAAAACGGCCTTACCATATTGCTTCTTGACCATTCCCATAGGCACATGCCCTTTTCTAAAGCCAGGGATATTGGCATTTTTGCGGTAATCTTTTAAAATCTTCTCTACTTTTCCCGAATAGTCCTCTTGTGCGATGTCTACTTTTACGATCGCATTTAGTTCATCAATATTCTCTCTGGTAATATTCATCTTGACTTGTTATAAAAATTGGAGTGCAAAATTACACTTTTTTCGTAAGCCGGCAAAGTTTCAATTTACTGAATTTCAGCAAGCTTCTAATCTGATTTTAAAATGGAAAACAACAACGATTGAAAAAGCGATAGTAACAAACTGAATATTATAGCCATTAACAATCCATCAACCATAAAACCACCCACAAAGGCATCTGCCAAAAGGATAATCACCGCATTGATAATCAACAGAAACAAACCGAAGGTAATTATGGTAACAGGCAACGTGAACAGGACCAGAATTGGCTTTACAATAAGATTGAGAATTGCCAAAACGAGGGCCACGATTATAGCGGTAACATAATTATCTACACTAACGCGGGGCAGAAACTCGGCTAAGATGAGAACTGCTATTGCTGATAACAGGATACGCAGAATAAATTTCATAAGGGAAAAAAGTTGGTTAGCCGACAAAAGTGCAAAAAAAACGCCGGATAAAAATCCGGCGTTATAATTTTGGGTGAAATTTAATATTATTGCACATCGTTACTTAGCGTAACGGTGGTATAATTACCTACGTTTACTTTAGGGACTTCTGAGTTGTAAGTATCGTTAATTTCATCAATAATGCCATTGGCAATAATGGCGTAACCTCTGGGAGTTAAGTGAATACCATCTAAGGAGAAAGCTCCTCCTGACACAAAATCTGCAGTAACCGTACCGGCATCAAAAGAAATACCTTCGCTTGCCAAACGTGACAAGGTTGCATTTGCATCTACCAGGCCAAGACCGTTAGCTTCTGCAAGGGCCGCAATGGTTTCGTTATATCTTTGAGTTGCCGCAGCAATCATTTCCTGCTCACTCGTGGTTAATACATGTTGATCCCCAAGAGGAACGGAAACACCGTTTATCATCATAGGGTCTCCTCCCACGGTAGTACCAAGGAAACCGGAAGAGGTTAACGGGATAAGATCCCCAACAGTCGCCTGTCTCAATTGCCCTAACAAGCCTGCAGTTTGCGCGTCAAGATTAAAAGGAGCTCCCTGGATTATCTGGCTTATATCGGTTAAACTCTCATCTCTAAGTGTCACAAAATTTTGTCCTTCAGTAAAATTAATCCTTCTTGCCTGCACTTCTTCCGCAGATAATAAGCCAAGCCCCATAAGTCCCGGAAGGATCTGATCGTTGTACGCAGCAAACTGTGCATTTAAAGCAGTCGCAGTTTGTGAATCTAACGGAATGGCGTTGACAGGAACAGTAGTAAAATAAGGTACAGAAGCAACATCAGGAATGTTAATTAAAACCCCGCCAGATGCTGACGCAGACAGATCCTGCACCATCTGCCCGTAAACCGCTGCAAAAGCATTTGGATCTGTAATGTCGTTTGGACCGTATGTACTAAAATATTCTATTGGATTAGCACCAGTAAATGTTCCCGTTTGATCCACGCCAACCCCTCCTGAAGTAGCAAATCCCAACACATCGTTATTCCCAATCCACAACGAAAAAAAAGTAGGCTCCTGTGCTAAAGCATCCTGAACTACTGTAGTTTGTGGCGAGGAAGCAAACCTAACAAAATAGGGATTCGCTGTAGCAGGTTGAGTTGTTAATCCGCTTAAATCTCCATAGCCCGGGAACGCCAGCTGATAACTTTTAGCGCCGGGAACACCCATATTATTAAAACTACCTTCCAGTTTTGTACTTACATCTGTGGTTGGTTGTGCTCCACGGTAATTTTGGGGACTGGGATTACTGCCATCTGCATCAAAAGAAAGCACCAGCCTTGTATCAAATCCAGGAATAGTCTGCCCTCCTAAAACCAGCCCTCCCGTATTGTCGTTCACCAAAGGTTGTCTAAAACCTTCAGTATCCTGAACTACTGCAAATTGCTGTGCAAGAATGTTTGGATAAGAGTTTTCCTGTCCGGAAATATACAATGCATTGTCTGCAAATCCCGCGGTTAACGAATTTCCCAGAGCTACATAATTTGAAAAATCTGCTTCTCCATTACTGTAAAAACCTTCTTCATCTATGGGATCCTCAAATTCCGGTTCACAGGAAACAATACTTAAAGCCAGAACTGCTATATATCTAAAATAATTTTTCATGTGGTTCCTATTAAATTTTAATTGTTAATCCAAGTCCAGGCACAAAAGCACTGGATTTAAAAGTCCCTCCAAAAGGCACACCTTCATAATCAGGGAATGTTTCCGGATCAGGATTATAAGTTTCCTCGATTTCGTCAAACCTACTGTAAAGAAAAGAGGCATCTATGGCAAAACGATCGTTGATATTTATTGAAAGACCCCCTGTAAAGTTATTGGAATCATTACGAGGAGTTTCAGGAGCAAAATAACCGGACTGGACTGGAGATTCGTCAAAATAATAACCTGCACGAAGTGTGAAGGTTTCATTTGCCCAATATTGAAGTCCGAACCTATAAATAGACGAGTTCTTGTAATTCCTTGGATTGTCTGAATCAGGAATGCCTGCATCTGCAAAATCTATATCCAACGAATTATAGACATCCCAGTAATTTCTATTATAATCTACCGCCACCGTCCACTTGTCAAAGCGGTAAGAGGCACCCACTGTAAGCTCTGCAGGTAGGGGCAAGGCAGCATCAAACTGAGTATCTGCGAAAGAGGTCGCGGGTGAATTTGGGATATTTTCAAAATCTGCATCTCCACCTTCAGCTTCCACGATTATCTCTGAACGGTAATTTACGCCAAAACGCAAATTCTCGGTAGGACTGTACATGCCCCCAAGTGACCAACCCCACGCACTAACACCCGAAGCATCAACAGTGACATTTGCTCTGTTCCCTTCCACATCAGTAAGAGTTCTGTCAAGGTTTCTATTGAAATTAACCGAACCATTTACATAAATGGGACCACCGCCAATACTGATCTTCTCTGAAATTTTAACGGAAGCTAACGGTTGGATATAAATGGCCTGCAAATCGATGTTATTAACAAGGTGAGAACCAGCCCAATCATCGGGCCATTCTACAGAGCTTCCATAGGGAGTATAGGCACTTAAACCCAATGTTAACCAGTCGTTTACGCCATACGAGAAGTAAGCATAGAAAGGAGTTCCAACAGGGTTATCAGTTTCAGCCATCTGCCCAAATTCGTCGTTCTGCCAGATAACGTTAGAGAATACTGCACTTGCACCCACAGCGACATTTATTTTATTTTCCAGGTAAACCAGGCCCGCCGGATTAAAAAAAGCAAGTTCAGCATTGTTTACCAGCGCCACTCCGGTATGCCCCATAGCAAGGGAACGCTGACCCTGAAGACTGACCCTGTACCCCCCGGCATAAATAACCGCAGAAGTTAGCCCGCAGAGCACGAGCAAAAATATTTTTTTCATAAATAACAGTGATTAAAATTCAATATTGTTTAATATATAGAGGCTAATATTGGAATAAAATAAAAATTAAACAACATTTCTTATGAATTTATTATGCGTACATAACAAATTTAACATTCATTGAAGAAATCCCAATACCACATTAAAGAATTCCTTCCTCTTTTCTGCATGCACCCAATGCCCAGCTCCGGGAATAGTCACTAACTCTGCCTTACTAAATTGTTCTTTGATCTCTTCCCAATCTTCATCTTTAATGTATTTTGACTTTCCACCCTTTATAAAAAGAGTGGACTTTTCATAAGCATATTGTACTGGAAGTGCTGCGCCAAGATCCTCTATATTATTTTTCAGCGATTCTAAATTGAGTTTCAAGGAAAGTTTTTCTTTGGTTTTCCAGTAAAGGTTTTTTAACAGGAACAGCCTTGTTGGTTTGTCCGGAACAAAATCTGCTAAAAAGTCTTCAGCATCTCCACGGGAAGTTATGGTAGCTTCATCCAAAGCTGTTAGACCTGCCAGGATTTCCTGGTGATGAGGAGCATAATACTTAGGTGCAATATCCACTACTATTAATTTTTCCACTAATTCAGGATGAAGAAAAGCTGTTAACATGGCCGTTTTACCACCCATGGAATGACCAAGAAGGACAATATTTTCCAGCTTTCTTTCACTGCAATAAAGTGCAATATCTTCAGCAAGAAGATTATAATTAAAGTCATCACTGTGTGGGCTTTTACCGTGATTTCGCTGATCTAGAAGATGCACCTCAAATCCTTCTTCTGCAAAGGAATTTCCCAAGGTTTTCCAGTTATCACTCATTCCCAGGAATCCGTGTAAAATAAGGAGAGGTTTACCTTTCCCAACTGTTGTTGAATGTAACTTCATTTTACTTAAGTATTTTTAGATATTCTTGTATCGTTTTTTCCAGCCCAATGTATAAGGACTCTGAGATTAAGGCGTGGCCAATAGAAACCTCATCTACATGAGGCACCTTCTCTTTAAAATATTCAATATTATCTAAAGAAAGATCGTGCCCTGCATTTATTTCCAGCCCTAGCTCATGTGCAATTTTAGCACATTCTGCATAAGGCATCACACCTTCCTTTTCGCCATTTGCATAGGAAACAGCGTAAGCTTCAGTATATAGCTCTATCCTGTCTGCACCGGTCTCCACTGCCGCTTTTATCATCTCGGGTTCGGGATCTACGAAAATAGAAGTCCGGATATTATTTTCCTTAAATACCGAAATTACTTCTTTAAGATAAGTTTTATTCTGCACGGTATCCCATCCTGCATTGGAGGTTATGGCATCTTCTTTATCTGGCACGAGAGTCACCTGGGCCGGCTTTACCTGTAGTACAAGATTCACGAATTTTGTAATAGGATTCCCTTCAATATTAAACTCTGTTGTCAAGACACGACTAAGATCAAGCACATCCTGATAGGTTATATGCCGCTCATCTGGCCTTGGATGTACAGTTATGCCCTGAGCCCCAAAAGATTCTATATCCAGTGCTACCTGAACGACATTAGGAATATTTCCGCCGCGCGCATTTCTAAGAGTAGCAATTTTATTAATATTTACACTTAATTTGGTCATATTTTTAGCTTTATATAACAAAAATACAAAGTTGCCCCTGCTTCATTGAATATTATTTTGATTAATTTGCAGAAAAAGGAGCAAGATTATGAGCATGGAGGAATATATTTTAAACGACGTTAACATCCTGAAACTCTCCGATAGAATTGGAGAAACCCAGGATCTATTTAACAACCTAACCTATACACATCTACCGGTAGAAAAAAGCGGAACCTATATTGGTTGCATTTCAGAAAATGACATCCGCTGCTTTGATGCAGAAAAGACATTGGAAGATTATCAATATGCTTTGGAAGGTTTTTTTGTAAGGGAAAACGGCTATTGGCTGGATATTCTGGAATCTTTTGCTCAAAACGATACTAATTTGCTTCCGGTGCTCGATGAAAGCAACGTTTACCAGGGTTATTTTGAAGTTAATGATATGATTAGCCTCTTTAATGAAACTCCTTTTTTAAATGAATCCGGAAACATCCTTGTGGTTGAAAAAAGTTTTAAAGATTACTCAATTAGTGAAGTAAGCCAGATAGTAGAGACCAATAATGGCCATATTTTAGGTGCCTTTGTTTCGAAGATAGAAAATGATGTTGCCCAAATCACAATTAAAACCAGCCCCACGGCTATGACTGCCATTATCCAGGCCTTTAGGCGCTATGGGTACAACATAATTTCAGAGCACCAGGAAGATACCTTTAAAAAGAACATGAAAGACAGGTCAAAATATCTTGATAAGTACCTGAATATATAATTATCTAAAAAAAGCTATTTTTTCTTCTTAACAACAGGGTCTTTTTAATATTTATTTTATGAAAATAGGGATTTATGGGCAATTTTATCACGCCAACGCCGGGAAGTACATCGCACAGTTGCTGGAACTGCTCGACCAGGAGAATGTGGAGGTAATTATAGAAGAAAACTTTCTTGATCTAATTAACAAGAATGAAACCATAAATAAGGAATACAATCATTTCAGAACGTTTGAAGAACTGGATAATTCCTACGACCTTTTTTTCTGTATTGGCGGAGATGGAACAATACTAAAATCTATTAATTACATTCGTGACCTGGATATTCCCATTTTAGGAATAAATACAGGCAGACTTGGTTTTCTCGCCACCATTCAAAAAGAAGAAATTAAAGCCACTATTCATAACATCCTTCAAAAAAATTACAGTATTTCAGAAAGAACCGTTCTGAAAATCTCTACAGATCCCGAAAATCCAGACGGGGTATTTAAACATGTGGCCCTTAATGAAATTGCGGTGAGCCGAAGAAACACCACCTCTATGATAACCGTAGATACATGGCTGGACGACCAGTACCTCACTTCCTACTGGGCAGATGGTGTAATAATATCCACTCCCACAGGCTCCACAGGATATTCTCTAAGTTGTGGTGGCCCGGTAATTACGCCAAATGTTAATTCACTTATTATTACCCCTATTGCACCTCATAATCTTAACGCCAGACCTCTGGTGATTACAGATAGTACAAAAATTCGCCTCAAAGTTTCCGGAAGGGAAAACTCTTATCTCGTTTCTATGGATTCCCGCATTGCCACTTTGGAGAACGATACCGAAATAACAATAGAAAAGGCCCCGTTCGCGATTAAGATTGTAGAACTGCATGGAGACAGTTTTCTAAAAACCCTACGGAAGAAGCTACTTTGGGGAGAAGATAAACGTAATTAGGCAATAAAAGTTTCCCAAATCTGTTTATAACTGTGTACAAAAATGCTCAAAATATTGTGGAGCAAACATAATTGTTATATTTGCAGACTTTTAAAAACCTATGAAGCACCTACTTGCTTTTACTTTTTTGGTTGTTTACACCGCCTTTTCCTACTCCCAAACGTTCGAATTGGGACCTTTTATTGGTGGTGCCAATTATATTGGAGACGTAGGAAAGTCCAATTATATTTATCCAAATACACTGGTGGGCGGAGTAATGGCAAAATGGAACAGAAGTCCCAGGCACGCTTTCCGGGCGTCCTTACTTTATGCAGAAATAGCTGCAGATGATGCCAAATCCAGTGAAACCCGAAGGCAGCAGCGAGGCTACTCCTTTACCAACACAATTGCTGAAGCTTCTTTAGGAATTGAGTATAATTTCTGGAGTTATGATTTACACGAAGGCACCCCCCAGAGCACTCCTTACCTATATACAGGAATAACCTTTTTTAGAGCCGATCATGTTTACCTAAGGGATGGAAGAGCGGGTAATTTAGAAAATGAAGGAACAAACTGGGAATTTGCAATACCAATGGTCTTAGGATACAAAGAAACAATTACGGAACATATTATAGGAGGATTGGAAATAGGTGCCCGTTACACCTTCAGCGACAACCTGGATGGCAGCTGGCCTTCTGAACTTCTTGGGAGAAGAGACCCGCCTATTGAGTTTGGAAATAGAAATACTTCAGACTGGTATGTATTTACTGGGATAAGCCTTACTTTTACCTTCGGAAGAAAACCATGTTATAGCCGCTTTTAATATGATCTTTAGAGACAAAATAAACCTTGAAAAATTACCCCTGCATATCGCCGTTATTATGGATGGCAACGGGCGGTGGGCGCAAAAAAAAGGCTATTTAAGAGCTGCGGGGCATGAAGAAGGCACCACTGCTGTAAGAGACGTGGTAGAAGGATGTGCTGAAATTGGAGTCAAACACCTTACTCTTTATGCTTTTTCTACTGAAAACTGGAACCGTCCAAAGCTCGAAGTGGATCTACTTATGAAATTACTGGTTTCTTCTCTTCGGAAAGAGATAAAAACCCTTCAGGAAAATGATATACAGTTAAAAGCTATAGGCAATATTCACACACTTCCTAAAAAAGCACGTAGGGAACTTTCAGAAGTTATAGAAAAAACCAGCTCCAATAAAAGGATGATTCTTACACTCGCACTTAGCTATGGTTCCCGTGAAGAATTGACTAACTGCATTAAAAGTATTAGTAAAGAGATTGAAAACAATGAATTATCCATTGATGCTATTGATGAATCGGTTATAAATAAGCATCTTTACACCCACAATTTACCAGACGTGGACCTGTTGATCAGGACAAGCGGTGAGCAGCGAATAAGCAATTTCCTGCTATGGCAAATAGCATATGCCGAATTATATTTTACAAAAATTTTATGGCCGGACTTTAGAAAAGAAGATCTTTTTGAAGCCATTTACAATTATCAAAACAGAGAACGAAGATTTGGAAAAACTAGTGAGCAACTCAGTTAATGCATTCACCACAGGGAGACTTTTAGCACTCTTAGCATTTATATTTACCTTTAGCATATCTACACAAGCTCAGGACTTACCTCTTGCCAACGGAGAAAAATATATCATTGGCGACATAAAGGTGACCGGTACTGTTAGTTTTAATGAACAAACGGTGATCGCCTACACTGGTTTAAAAGAAGGAGAAGAGATTTATATCCCCGGAGAACGTTTGAGTAAGATTGTACAAAAACTGTGGGATATTGGAAGCTTTAGTGACATTAATTTTTACATTACTAATGTTGAAGGAGATGTGGCAGATCTGGAACTTGAAATTCAGGAAGTACCCCAGCTTGCACAAGCACGTATCCAGGGAGTCAAAAAGAAAAGGGAAATAGAAGAACTTATTGAGGAGAACAGTCTAACTCCAGGAACTAAAGTTACTGAGAACCTAATTACGACCACAAAGAACTACATCGAAAACAAGTATAAAAAAGAAGGCTATTTTAACACTAAAGTAGCTATTAACACTATTCCCATAGAAGACACTACCTCTCAGGCCAATCGTGTGAACATGGTAGTAAACGTAGATCGTGGAGACCGGGTTAAAATTGACGACATAGAATTTATAGGAAACGAAGTATTTTCTGACGCCAAGCTAAGGCGAAATATGAAAAATACTAAACAAAAGAACCTCATCCGCTTTTGGAAGAGATCCAAATTTGTTCGCAGTGATTATCAGGAAGACAAAGCTGCCGTCGTGGATAAGTATAAAGAAAACGGATTTAGGAATGCCAGGATCATTTCAGATTCATTGATCCGCAAGGATGAGGAGACTATAGCCTTACAATTAAGGCTTGAAGAAGGTGATCGCTATTATGTTGGAAACATAGATTTTGTTGGAAACAGCGTTTATACAGATGAACAACTTTCACGGGTTTTTGGTATTCAGAAAGGTGATGTTTATAATGGTGTTTTATTGGACAAAAGGATCATGGACAATACTAAACCAGATGCACAGGATCTTACCAACCTATACCAGAACAACGGTTATCTTTTTTCTAACATTAACCTGGTTGAAACGAGCGTTGAGAATGACACCATAGACTTTGAAGTAAGAATTTCTGAAGGAAAAGAAGCTTTCTTTAATAAAATTAGGGTTACAGGAAACGACAGAACAAAAGACCATGTAATATACAGAGAGCTTTTAACGAAACCGGGACAAAAATACAGCAAAGCCAATATCATGGGTACATTGCGTGAGTTGGGGCAGTTAGGTTTCTTTGATGCGGAACAGCTAACCCCTAACCTTGTAGATCCTAATCCCAACACAGGAACTTTAGATCTAGAATATTCTGTGGTAGAATCAGGAGCCAGTCAAATAGAACTACAGGGTGGTTACGGTGGCGGAGGATTTATTGGAACTTTAGGACTTTCTTTTAATAACTTTTCTATTGGTAGCATATTTGACAAAGAGGCATATAAACCGGTACCTATGGGTGATGGCCAAAGCCTCTCTCTTAGAGCCCAGGCCAGCACCTATTACCAAACATATAGCCTTTCCTTCCGGGAACCCTGGCTGGGCGGCGTGAAACCAGTAAGTTTCTCCACCTCCTTTAGCTATACACGCCAGTTTCTATTTGATTACCTAAACAGGAGGGCAGACAGAAGCAGAAGTTTCGATATTCTTGGAGTAAGCGTAGGTTTGGCAAAACGCCTAAGTGTACCAGATAGATTTATGACAGTTTCTCACTCCGTAGGATTTCAGAGATATGATCTTAACAACTATAATACAGGACTCTTTACTTTTGGGGATGGTTATTCCAACAACCTTACTTACACATTTGGGCTAACAAGAGATAACACTTATACCAATCCTGTTTTCCCGATTGGAGGATCGCAATTTCGATTAACTGCTAAATTCACCCCGCCCTATTCCTTATGGAACGGTACAGATTATGAGAATCTTTCGGAGCAACGTGAATTTCAACTTGAGGATGAAAATGGAAATTTAATAGACAACTCTGGAGCAAGGGTATTACCCGAGAATGCTGTTGGAGACCAGAGAAAAATCGATCAGGAGAAGTTTAAATGGCTTGAATTTTATAAGATAAAATTCAATGGAACCTGGTACACAACTTTAGCTAATTTTGGTAGTAACAAAAATCTGGTTTTACGAACAAATGCTGAATACGGTTTCCTTGGTGCCTATAACAACGAAAGAGGAATTCCTCCCTTCGAGCGTTTTTATCTTGGAGGAGATGGACTGGGCGCCTATAGCCTTGACGGAAGGGAAACCATACAGCTACGAGGATACCCAAATCAATCTGTAGTTCCTTTGGATCGCCCAACAGGAGCAACAGATGATGGTGCTACCATTTATAATAAATATTCATTGGAGCTGCGTTTCCCTATTACTCTGAAGCAATCAGCCTCTATTTACGCCCTAACTTTTATGGAAGGCGGTGCTTCTTATGATAATTTTCGGGATTTTAACCCGTTCCAATTAAACCGATCTGCCGGAGCAGGAATAAGGATTTTTATGCCGATGTTCGGATTATTGGGGATTGATTTTGGTTATGGTTTTGATCCCGTTGTGGGTGAGCAGGGGCCGCATGGCTGGGAAACACACTTTATCCTTAACCAACAATTTTAAATTTGGCACGGTATTTTCTATAATCCAGAATATGATAAATAGGATTTTCGGTTTTACATTGCTTACACTCTTTGCCGGAATGGGTTTACAGGCTCAAAAAACCTTCCGTATAGGCTATGTGGATATGGAATATATCCTGCAAAATGTACCTCAGTATCAGGAAGCCTCGTCCCAGCTTGATGCAAGGGTTCTGGAATGGAAATCTGAAGTTGAAGAAAAAAAACGTGAGATTGAGAAAATGAAATTCAGGCTAGACAATGAAAGGGCACTTCTTACCAGAGAACTCATAGAAGAAAGAGAAGAAGAAATAGCGTACCAGGAAGAACAGGCTTTAGATTATCAACAAAAAAGATTTGGTCCTAATGGAGATTACCTGCTTCAGAAAAAGCAGCTCGTACGACCAATCCAGGATCAGGTTTTTACAGCTGTGAGAGAAATTTCAGAAAACAGAAATTTAGACATGGTTTTTGACAGGACTGCAGATACCGGGATGTTGTATGCCGCAGAAGAGCATGATATAAGCGACCAGGTTCTTAGAAGCATAAACCGTGCTGCAAACAGAAGACAAATAGAGTCACGGCAGGACCGCCAGGAGTTGGAAACAGCAGAAGGCAGAACTGTTGAACAAGACGAAAAAGTTGCCGAAAGGGAACAGGAAAATCAGGATAAGCAGAACGAGAGAGAAGCTATCCTGGCTGAGAGGCAGCGCCAAAGAGATTCCATTAAAGCTGCAAGGCAGAAAGAACTGGAAGAAAGACGCGCCAGAGTAATTGAAGCACGGCAACGTCGCATGGATTCTATACGAGAATTAAGGCAACAAAAGGATACAATTAATTAACTTTGAACTTTAAATACTTTAACACTAATAACGATTAAAATGAAACAATTCAGAACACTTTTTATAGCTTTAGCATTGACCCTTGGAGCTACAGCTTTTACAAATGCACAATCAAAAGTTGCACACATCGCAACCCAGGAACTGGTGGAATCTATGCCGGCCTATGGTGATGCCATGACCCAACTGGAAAAGCTTGAAAAAACCTACGATGCAGAAATTAACGATATGTTGACAGAAGCTCAAGGCACCATGCAACGTTACCAGGCAGAGGTTGAAACAGTAACCGATGAAGAGAACCAGAAACGTTCTCAGGAAATGCAGATGACCCAAAGAAGAATTCAGGAACATAGCCAAAAAGCAAGACAGGAACTTCAAAAGAAACAGAATGAGCTTATTGCGCCTGTAATAGAAAAGGCCCGTGGAGCTATACAAAAAGTAGCCAGAGCTAAAGGTTACGATTATGTTCTAGACTCTACTACAGGAACCGGAGTTATTCTTGCTGATGGTTACAACCTTATGCCAGATGTAAAGAAAGAACTGGGAATGTAATAAATCCTACTAGTCAAATAATAAAGAGAAAACTGCGCAGTAATCCTGCGCAGTTTTTATTTTT
Organism: Autumnicola edwardsiae; assembly: GCF_031846505.1. NCBI lineage: Bacteria > Pseudomonadati > Bacteroidota > Flavobacteriia > Flavobacteriales > Flavobacteriaceae > Autumnicola > Autumnicola edwardsiae. Next base: position 32,667 of record NZ_JAVRHP010000004.1, on the reverse strand, counting down.
GTACCTATGAGCTTTAATCCCATTGGCATTTTTGATTCCGGAGTAGGCGGAACCTCCATCTGGAAAGAAATTCACAGTTTACTTCCGCTTGAAAAAACCATCTATCTGGCCGATAGCAAAAATGCACCTTATGGAAAAAAAACTGTAAGGGATATCGTGAGCCTCAGCAGAAAAAATACTGATAAGCTGCTGTCTATGGGTTGTAAGCTAATTGTAGTAGCCTGTAATACTGCTACCACAAATGCCATACAAGAATTAAGATCAGAATATAAAATTCCTTTTATAGGTATAGAACCAGCCATTAAACCTGCTGCTCTTAAATCCCAAACTAAAGCGATAGGAATACTCGCTACTAAGGGAACCTTAAGCAGTGCCCTTTTTTCGAAAACATCAGAATTATACACCAAAAAGATTAAGGTAATTGAAATAGAAGGAAATGGATTAGTGGAACTTATTGAAGGGGGAAAAAAAGATTCTCTTGCAACGGAAAATTTATTGCACCAGCTTCTAGAACCTATGCTTCTTCAAGAGATCGACTATCTGGTCCTGGGTTGCAGCCATTATCCCTACCTCATCCCGACACTCAAAAAAATTCTTCCTAAAAAGGTGCAGATAATCGATTCCGGGGAAGCCGTAGCAAGACAAACCAAGGCGGTGTTGGAACAAAACCATCTTTTAAATGGTACTTCGAGTGCGGAAATTCCGGAATTTTTCAGCAATAAAAATCCCATGGTACTCGCAGAACTTATTAATTCCAAAGAACATAACTTCCCCGTTTCTTATATGGACTTCTAATAATTTACTGCAGGACATTTACAATCATAACGCTTCCTGCTTTTTCCGAAATTGTATCCAAGGGTTATCTGGTGAAAACCATTATTACTTAACACCAGAGAATTTAGTTGATAAGTAAAAGTATAACCCACCAAAAAATCCCTGTAATTAACTCCTACAAACGGAGTTATATAATTTAAAAGCTGACTTTGTAATTCCTCCCCCTCACCGGTATATTCTGCACCTTCAAAGGTATTTCTATAGGATAAGCCTCCCCACACCTGTCCAAAATCCACATCCCGGTAAGCTTTAAGATTAGCATCTACTGCTTTTTCATTTGTCGCTTCCCGTAGCTGAAACAACACTGAAGGTTCCAGGCTAAAAGAGTTGGAAATATCCTCAAATATATATCCTGCAGAAGCAAGATATTTTCTTTGATTACTTGGTACTGCATCAGAATAAAACAGCTCACGGCTTACAGATAAAATATTCTTTGCTGCAAAATGACTGTAAAAGTTCATGTAGTAATAAGAAATCCCAAAATCCATATTGGCATAAATATCAGAATCATTCCCTCCGAGAGCTGGATCAAATTCTGTAAAACCACTTTGATCCAGCCTGTGCTGGATCAGTCCGCCGCTTATCCCAAATGATAACTGATTAAGGGCTGCATTACTTCTTGAAAACATCAAATGATAAGCAAAAGCCGCATAGGCCCCACTTTTAGAAAAATTCCCATTGGAATCGTTAAATAATATAGCACCCAACCCTACTTTCTCCCCTACTCTTCCATTTATGCTCAAAGTTTGTAAGCTAGGGGCGTCCTCTACGTCAAACCATTGCTGCCTCGCTGTTAATCTTATTTGATTCCTATTCGCTGCGCCGGCCATAGAAGGATGCAACAAAAAAAGATTATCCGTGAGATAATCTGAATAGGTCGGAATGACTTCCTGGGCTTTGGCGGGAAGACAGAAAATAAATAAGCATAGAATCAAGAAGATTTTTCTTATGCCGCTTAATTGGTTAAAAGAAGAAAAAGATGATAACCGCTGGCGTTGTAATAAATTAAAGGTCCCCATAAGTGCCGTAAATATATCGATTACGTTACTTTTCTTTAGTATTTTTGTAAATAAAATTTAAAATGGATAATTTCAAGATAAATATTCAACATACCAACAAACCGGGAATTGTAAAATTTGAAACAAATAAGTTTCTAACCCAGCACGAGAGTTTCGAATTTAAAAACATAGATGAAGCCTCTGCTTCACCCCTGGCTCAACAGCTATTTTATCTGCCGTTTGTAAAGACAGTGTATATCGCACAAAATTTTGTTGCGCTCGAAAAATATGACATTGTGGACTGGAAAGATGTGGAAGACGAGGTAGCTCAACAAATTGAAGATTATCTCAATTCCGGTAGTTCTGTAGTTAAGGCTAAAGAAGAAAAAGCGAAGAATATTCCGGTAACAGTGTATGCCGAAAGCACACCAAATCCAGCTGTTATGAAGTTTGTTGCCAACAAGAAACTGGTAATTAATGCAGCTGAATTTAAGAATATTGATGATGCAAAAGATGCTCCTCTAGCCCAAAAGCTTTTTCATTTCCCTTTTGTGAAGGAAATTTTTATTGATGAAAACTATGTTTCAATTAACAAATATGAAGTTGCTGAATGGGATGATATTACAATAGAAATCAGGGAATTTATTACTGGTTTTCTTCAGGAAGGAAATGAGGTGATCTCTGCTGAAGCTGCTTCGGATAATCAGAAGGCGGAAAAATACAATTCTTCAGAAACAAAAATAGATGTGAACGGCCTGGATGATACTGCTAAACAGGTAGTAGCAATACTGGATGAATATATTAAGCCTGCAGTAGCAAGCGACGGAGGGAATATCCTCTTTGACTCTTACAACGCAGATACAAAAACCGTTAAGGTAATCCTACAGGGCGCGTGCAGTGGGTGTCCATCTTCCACAATGACCTTAAAAAATGGTATAGAAACCATGCTAAGGGATATGCTTCGCGATAAAGTTGAAACTGTAGAAGCCGTAAACGGATAATTTCATCGCTTTTTTAGTGCGATCTATAAGGTACTTTTTGCCTCTGTATAGAACTCCTGAAAGAGTTGCAACAAACTCATTGTAGAGCTTACCAGATCCTTTGTTTCCAATAGCAGTCCAAAATATAATTTTGAATTCTTCGGGCTTGTTTCTGACGTACGGATACGGTCAATTTGCTTTTGAATAAGTTCTGACACAGAGTCCAGAAGTTCCTGCTTTTCTGAGAGGATGCGCTCTATATCACCAAATTCGTGATTATCGAAAAGGTTCTTGATATCATCAAAAAGGACCTGCATCCTTTCATCAATCTTTTTCAAGTCCCGTATCTGATTGAATTTTAGATTTTTATGGTTGTTATGAACGTGATTATAGCTATTGCGGGTAATAAAACTTATGGATTGCACCATATCCTGCAAGTAATCCAGGATAAGAATATAAAACTTACTGGCTTCTACAGAATCATCGTCAAGCGATTTAATGAAGTAAAAGATATTCCCTTTTAATTCATCTACTTCGTTTTCCAGCTTCTTGATTGCTTTGTTGTTTTTCTTAAGCTTACTGAGATCATGATAACCTAGGTTGTCTACAGTTTTGGTGTACATCTTATTAACACCACCTATCACACTGGATATATTTTCTGAAGTTTCTGAAGTTATTTCGTTTATGGTGATAATATCTGTACGATTATAGCGCTTTTTGTTTTCTTCTTCCTTAGATTTCCTGGAATGTAAAATACTACTTCGAACCACAAGGACAGCAGCAATAATTATTAGCAGTGCAAGTGCGATAGTACCACCATAAAAGATAATAGCAGCAAAGATGGCTGCAGCAGTAAATGCCACTAACGCAGTTACAAACCACCCGCCAACAACATTTAAAACCCCTGCTACTCTATATACCGCACTTTCACGATCCCAGGCACGATCTGATAAGGAAGTACCCATAGCTACCATAAAGGTAACATAGGTGGTCGATAATGGTAATTTTAGACTGGTCCCTATAGAGATTAATACACTTGCCACAACCAGGTTTACAGAGGCTCTCACCATGTCAAATGCGGGAGCATCTATTCTTTTGCTTCTAACATGTGATGTAGGTTTATTAAATTTAGCATCTATACGTTCTTTTAAAGGCGATGGAAGAACTACAGAAACTGCATTTCCAAAGAGCACAGAGTACCTCACAATAGTTCTGGATAGGAAATTAGGTTCAAAACGCTCAACGCCATCTCCCTGCCTTGCAAGATTCACCCCGGTGTCTACAACAGAACGCGCTTTCTTCGAAAACCAGATTGTGATAACCATTACCCCCCCGGCCAGAACCAATAGGAATTCCGGAGTAGCAACCTCTCCAGATAAGCCCGTCATTAATAATTCTGAAGGTAAAGTACCTGAAGCCTGGTATGCAGATTGCCAGATCTCAAAAGATTGCCACGCGGCTATAGGCACTCCTATAAAATTCACGAGATCGTTTCCAGCAAAAGCAAGAGCTAGTGCAAAGGTGCCTATTACGATAATGATCCTAAGAATATTCAGCTTTAAAAAGCTCATTACAAATTGCGAGAGTAATGTAAAAAAGACAAAACCACCAAGAATAATGAGAACCGTATTTTCATTAATAAAGTCCAAAGTACTGTCAGAAATAAAAGAAACACTCTTGAGACCTTTGATTAGAATAAAAAATAATATTGCTGTTAAAGACACTCCCCCAAAAAGTGCACCTACATATTTTATTTTCTTCTCATATTGAAAGGAAAAAATTAACCGGGAAATATATTGTACCACCGCACCCACCATGAAGGCAATAAATACAGCCAGAAAGATGCCTACAATAATCTCTGTGGCCTTGGAAGTATTTATATAGGAGGTCAATTCTCCATAATCCCCTGTATCTGCATAAATTTTTATAGCTGCCATACAAACTGCAGCACCTAACAGTTCAAATACTATGGAAACTGTCGTTGAAGTTGGCAGGCCAAGAGAATTAAAAAAGTCCAGGAGAAGCACATCGGTAATCATTACTGCCATGAAGATGATCATAATTTCTTCAAAATAGAATTGCCCCGGCATAAAAATACCTTTTCGGGCAACTTCCATTAATCCACTGGAAAAAATAGCTCCCACAGCAACTCCAAGACTTGCCACTATAAGGATGGTCCTCATGGAAACTGCTTTGGAGCCTATTGCTGAATTTAAAAAATTAATGGCATCATTACTTACACCAACCACCAAGTCTGTAATAGCTAAAGCCAGCAGGGCCACTAACATTACGATATAAACATCCTCCATAAACCTGAATTCTTTTCGGCCAGCAAAAGTGCAGCTTTTTAAGTAATAAGCTTCGGCACAAAGGTTATTAAAAGTTTAACAAATTAGCCTTCCTAATTTTGTAACTTAAGTATAAACATTTTATTAACCACAAAAACTAAATATTATGGCTGTTTTAAAAGTAATAGAAGTAATGGCAAATTCCAATAAAAGCTGGGAAGATGCTGCAAAAAATGCTGTTAAGCATGCAGCAAAATCTGTAAAAAATATACGCTCCGTATATCTTAAAGAGCAAACTGCTAATGTAGAAGGAGAAAATCTGGTAGATTATCGGGTAAATGTGAAAATCACTTTTGAAGTAGATTAATTACTTCTTTAATTTTTTGATCATGCTCCCGTAGGTCGGGAGCTTTTTTATTTAAAGAATATAGAAAAGAGCTCAGGTAACCACCTTTAACAAGAATTAACACTTAAAATTCCTTTTTCTTTGGCTAAAATTTGAATTTGCACAAAATTTTAAAAAATGGATCAAATTCAAAATTGGGAAATGTATGCTAAAGAGTACACCCAAAAATTAATCGACTTTTTACCAGATCTTCTGGCGGCAATTTTAATGCTTGTCGTTGGTTTATGGATTATAAGAATTGTAGTTAAATATATTCGGAAAATAGCGGATATGAAAGGCTACGATCCTGCTCTTGAAAATTTTATTGTTAGCCTCATTAACTGGGGATTAAAGATCCTACTGTTTGTAGTGGTTATTTCCCAGCTGGGCATAGAAACTACTTCCCTTGTTGCGGCTATAGGTGCCGCTGGTCTGGCCATTGGACTTGCATTACAGGGATCCCTCTCCAACTTTGCCGGTGGGGTACTGATTATAATGCTAAAACCATTTAAACTTGGTGACTGGATTGAAGCTCAGGGTGTTTCCGGGAGTGTGGTAGAAATTTCCCTCTTCTACACTAAACTTAACACCTTTGGAAATCAACGGGTGGTAATACCTAATGGCGAGCTTAGTAACGATAACATAACCAATTATAGTCATAATGAAACCAGAAGGGAAAATTTAACCTTCGGAATCTCTTATGATAATGATATCAAAAAAGCCAAAGAAGTACTTGAGAACCTGGTAAAGGAGCAAAAAGATATTGTAGAAGATCCGGCACCGCAAATCCTGGTTGGAGAACTTGGTGACAATTCGGTTAATATATTAGTAAGATATTTTGCTCCTAACAGTGTTTTTTGGGATATCCACTGGTATATGATAGAAGAAGGTAAAATACGATTGGAAGCAGCCGGAATGACCATACCTTATCCTCAGCGTGATGTTTACATTTACGATCAAACCAAGATGAATGGAACGGTTGAAAAAGATCTAAAACCAACAAAAGAAACATAGCGGTTAGCGGATTTTATCCAGCTATAAAATCTTTTAGATAATACGGTTCAAAATAAGCGACATCTTCCATGTCGCTTATTTTATATTTTTCGTTTGCTAAAGAAGCCATTTCTCTTGCTGAAGGCAATTTACCTTCTATAAAAACCGCATTGGGATCGTGGCATATCTTCTGAAACTTATCCACTCCATTACCAATAAAATAAACCTTGTCCCTCTCCAGGTATTCCCGGTAAAAATTTTGATCTAAGACTTCTGCCTTTGTTTCCCTTACCTGCTCAAAATCTTTACTGAAGACTGCTGAATAAACTTCCATTCTCCTGGCATCCAGCAAAGGAATTATATATCCTCCTTCTATAGTAATCTGGTGGGCAAGAGAGGTAAGGGTGGGAACAGAAATTAGAGGGATGCCCAGGGAAAAACATAAGCCCTTGGCCGCGGAAACGCCAATTCTTAAACCAGTGTACGATCCAGGCCCTTTGCTAACAGCTATAGCATCCAGATCTGTAGTTTTCAGGTCGTTGTCCTTAAGAATTTCCTCAATAAAAACATGCAGTTTTTCTGCATGAGAATAGTTATTATTATAATCTTCCTTTAATGCCAGAACCGCTCCATCCTTAGCTATAGCTACAGAGCAATTGGTTGTGGCGGTTTCTAAACAGAATATAGTAGCCAAAGTTAATCTTTTTTATTCCTGAGCAGGATTCCCCGCTACTTCAACTTTATCTCCGGCGTTAAGACTTTTTGTAACAGTATTGTAGGGCCCGGTAATTACGACATCCCCTTCATTAAGCCCTTCGGTAATTTCTATTTGTGAATCGTCCTGAATCCCGGTTTGAACTACCTGTAGCTTCGCCTCATCTCCATCTTTTAAGAATACAGCCTCGAAACGTTCCTGGGACGAATCTGCATTCCCAGATCCCGATCCATTTGCTGTAGTGTCACTTTTAATAACTATAGCACTAATTGGAACCCCCAGCACATCATTTCGGTTATTTGTTATAATATCTACAGTGGCAGTCATTCCCGGACGAAAAGGAGAGAAATTTTCAGGTTTTCCCTCAGTAAGATCCTGATAGGAATTCTCAAGGATACGCACTTTTACCTTAAAGTTTGTCACCTGATCTGAAGTTAAGTCTGAATCGGCAGAGTTGGAAATCTCAGTAACGAGACCTTTAAATTCCTTTCCCAGGTAAGCATCGACTTCTACAATAGTAGAATCGCCAACAGAAACTTTTACGATATCATTTTCGTTTACGTCAACTTCCACTTCCATATTGGAAAGATCGGCCACCCTCATAATTTCCGTTCCGGCCATTTGTTGCGTTCCTACTACTCTTTCCCCTAATTCGGCATCAAGTTTAGAAATTGTACCGGTCATAGGGGCATAAATATTTGTCCTGCTAAGATTATCCCTCGCCTCGGTAACAGAGGCGGCTGAACTTTGCATGTTATAAAAAGCAGATTCCTTACTCGCCTCTGCCATTTCGTAATTAGAGACAATTTGATCCCATTCTGCTTTAGAGATCACCCCTTTTTCGAAAAGTTGCTTGTTCCGCTCATAATTTGCGGTCGCCTGCTTTAAACTTGCCTGCGACTGTGCATAGTTTGCTCGCATGTTCTGAAGCCCTGCCTCTGCACGCTGAACGCTGGACTGGTAAATATCAGGGTTTACGCGTACAAGTAAATCACCCTTTTCCACCATTTGTCCCTCAACCACCGGAAGATCAATAATTTCTCCTGAAACCTCCGAAGATAATTTTACCTCTACCTCCGGCTGAATTTTTCCTGTTGCAGAAACTGTTTCCGTTATACTGATAGGCTGCGCCTCGGTTATTTCAACTTGCTTAAAATTGCCAGTTTTGCCATACCACCCTGCCTTCTTTCCAACGATAAGCAGAACGATAAGAGCTAATATAACCCCTATAACTATATAGATAGTTTTCTTTTTCATGTTTAAAATTTTAATTCAGTAACAGGCATCCCAAAATACAATTCTATAACTTTTATATTAAATATATAATCATATTTTGCTCTTAAAACCTCTCTCTGAGCGTTCTCGTACCTTACTTTTGCCTGGCTAAAGTCAAAAGCATTGGTTAGACCTACTTCAAAACGCTGGTTAGCATATTCATAGGCCAATTCCTGCGCATTTGCAGCAACGATGGCTGCCTCGTAAGCTTCATAAGCTCCTTCTGCATCCACATAAGCCTGGTACACGTTTGCCTCCAGGTCCAGCTCTGCCTGCTCCAATTGATACTCTGTCCTCTTTACGTTAATTTCACTTCTTTTTACCTGGTTTCGTGTAGACCAACCATTGAAAATTGGAATATTTAACTGTACACCATAACTAATACCATCATTCCTTTCCAACTGCTCGAAAAAAGGTAAAGGGTTACCAAGAGTACTAATGGTATTAGGGGTAACCACTATGTCTCCGGTATTTTCTACCACCCCAATCTGCCGTGTTGGTTCATCGGGGTCAGGTTGGACATCAACAATTCTACCGGCACCAGATTCCCGCGTATTATAATTAAAGAAAGCTCCCAAACTCGGTAAATACGCAGCACGAGCCATTTCCACATCTAGTTCTGCCAACTCCTGGTTTGTTTCGGCTATTTTAATTTCAGAACGTTCTTCTTTAGCTCTTTCAATAATACTGCCAACTGAATTATCAAGAACTTCTGTCCCCAAAATGTCGTAATCCCTCTCTACAATATCAAAATTCTCGTAATCCTTGATCAAAAGGATTTGTGCAAGGTTAATTAATGAAATTCTCACATTGTTTTCAGCAAGGATAATCCGTTGCCGCTCATCTGCATTGGAGGCCCTAATTTCCAGCAAATCACCTTCAGGCACACTTCCTGCATCCACGAGTTCCTGCGTTCTCTCCAGCTGTTCCTGAGTGACAGTATTTTGGGACCTTAAAACTTCAAGATTCTGTTTATTAAACAAAACCTGAAGGTAAGAATCTACAACAAAAAGTGTAATGTCATTTTCCATCTGCTCCAGGGAATATTCTGCCGCAAGACGGGATATCCTCGCCCGCTGCAACTGTTTAAAGTTGCGAAGCCCGTCGAATAATGTAAGACTGGCAGTAACTCCTGCAGAAAAGTTCCTCGTGGTTTGCGTTTGAAGAACACCCGTAGTGACGTTTGTGGTCAAACCTGTATTCCAGGAATTACTTGCTGAAGCATTTACACTGGGAATAAAATTACCAAGAGCGTCGAGCCTCTCAATTTCGGCTGCTTCAAGATCCAGTTGTGACTGCTTTATAGAAATATTGTTTTCTAAAGCACGATTTACACACTCTTGTAGTGTCCATTCATTTTCCTGTGCGTTAGCCATAAGACCTGTAAAAAGCAAAATGGCTAAAAAGCTGAATTTATTCATAATAATGGTTGTGAAAGATATGTATGTAATAATTGAAAGATGTTACACTTTAATTAAAGCTAATTAGAAGTGAATGCCTGGGCCGGCTTTAGCTGGTTCCAGACTTTTATTTTTGAATCTTTGGTAATTCCATCCTTTACTTCCACATATATCCCGTCACTTACCCCAAGTTCTAAATCTTTGCGCTCAAACTGCTGATCTCCTGTTTCAACCTCAACATAAGGCTGCTGTGTTTCCGGATCAAATTGTACAAGCGCCTCTTTTATAGCCAAAACACTATCTACCTTTGCAAGTATAATAGAGGCATTGGCACTTAAGCCTGCACGTATAAAAGTAGTGTCTGCTTTTTCCAGCGTACCTTTAATATCAAACTGAATGGCACCATTCTCTTCAACCCCTTTAGGAGCAATGTAATCAAGGACTGCATTAAAAGTTTTATCTTCTATAGCGCCCACACTTATTTCAAGAGGAAGATCTTCTTTAATTTTACCCACTTCACTTTCATCAACTTTCCCTTCAAAAATCATTTTATTCACATCGGCCAAAGTAGCAATCGTTGTCCCATCGTTAAAGTTATTACTTTCTATAACCTGGTTCCCTGTTTTTACAGGCACATCCAACACCATCCCGTCTATTGTTGAACGAATTAAGGTATTTGCCGCAGTTCCAATCCCACTGGTGGTACCGGTACGGATAATTTCAAAGTTCTGTTGTGCAGATTTGTATGACTGCTGTGCTCTTTTATAAGCTACTTCTGCCGACTGAAAATCGTTAGCTGAAATCACTCCTTTATCGTACAAAGCTTTTTGACGGTTGTAATTTTGCTGTTCGTTGTCGAAATTAATTTTTGCAGTAGCAACGCCATCTTTAGCACTTTGCAAAGAAGAAACATTAGGGATGACCCTGATTCGTGCTATTAAATCGCCGGATTTTATTTGTTCTCCTGCTTCAATGTAAATTTCATCTATAATTCCAGAAATATTTGGTTTAATAAGCACTTCCTCTTTGGGTACAATACTTCCCGTAGCAACCGTTTTCTTAATAATGTTTTGTTCTGAAGGCTGCTCGGTTTCGTATGTAACAGGGTCTTCCTGGTTTTTCTGATACAAGTAGTAAAGAGCTCCAAAGAAGGTTACTGCTATTAGTGCTAGAATGATGATGGTGAAAACTTTTTTCATTTGTTGATCGTATTATTTATCTTTTTTATTCTGTTCTTAATGCATCTACCGGTTGAATTTTTATTGCATTCTGAGCCGGAATTAAACCGGCAAGTAGTCCCGAAAGCATTAAAATTGCAAGGGCTGTGAATACTACTCCCAGGTCTACACTGGGATTGGCAAACATCATTTCTGAAGTGTCCATTCCTGCCATCTGCATATTAATTAAAGCAATTATCCCCGTTGCCATTGCAATTCCTGCCATTCCTGAAACAACAGTGAGGAAAATGGATTCCATAAGGATCTGCCCCCTAATTGACCAGGGAGTAGCGCCAAGGGCACGTCTAATCCCAATTTCATTAGTTCTTTCCTTTACCACAATTAACATTATATTGCTTATCCCAATAACCCCGGAAAGTAAAACAAGGATCCCCACAAAATAGGCAACTCCCTTAAGAGCTATAAAAAGCCCGTTAATTTTACTGAATTCTTCATATAAATCGAAGTTTCCAATAGCACGGTCATCTTCCGGATGTATGGAGTGCCTTTCCTTCATAATTTCGAATACTCGCGACTTCAGGTTTGTTATAGACGAACCATCATCTGCAGTTATAGCCATCCAGCCAACAGTCTCTCCCATATTAAAAGCTTGAGAAAAAGCTGTAAAGGGAACAAAAATCTGCTTTTGTGCTTCTTCAGCATTGCCTCCTCCGTTTCCTTTTTTCTTGTAAGTTCCAACCACCATAAAGTTTACTCCACTAATCTTTATGTATGTACCAATAACTTCTTCCCCTATTTCATACAATTCTCTTCTTACCCCGTCGCCAATAACAGCCACTTTTCTATTACCCTGAATATCGTTGTAATTTATAAACCGTCCTGAAGTGATATCCATAGGCTCCTGCTGAATGATCTCGGGATAATCCCCATAAACATCAAATGCCCCTGTATTCAAACCCCGCACCACATTGTTGGCACCACCAAATCCACCAAGTTGATTTCGCGGCGACACAAATCTGAGTTCCGGAATATTCTGCTTTAGTGAGGAGACATCCCCAATTTTAAAATTGTACCTTCTACCTTTAGGCATGCCTTTATAAGATTTGGAAGCAGTTTGAGTCCACATAAACATGCTGTTGGTAGCAATGCCACCAAAGCCCTGCTTCACCCCATTTTCCAGGCCTTTACCGGCAGCCAAAAGGATTACAAGGATAAATATTCCCCACAAAACTCCAAAAGCCGTGAGTAAAGTTCTAAACCAGTTAGAACTTAAGGCTTCAATTATTTCACTCCATTTATCCCTGCTGAACATGTTATTCGTCTCTTAAGGCAACAATTGGTTTTATTTTAGCAGCACGCCTCGCCGGGAAAAAACCCGCCAGTGCGCCGGCAACTATCAGAATAAAAACGGTAGAAATAGCTACGTTAAAATTTACTGAAGGATTTGAAATATATTGTGTTTCAATAAGCGGACCTACAAATTCCAGGAGCGCCAGGCTAAAAATTAATCCGGCAAAACCTGCAATAGTAGTCACAAATATAGATTCGTGCAAAACCATCCCAATAATGGAAATAGGTTCGGCTCCCAGAGCTTTTCGCACCCCAATCTCTTTTGTTCTTTCCTTTACTATGATGAGCATTATATTACTCACACCTACTATCCCTGCCACTATTGTACAAATTCCAACTCCCCAAAAGAAAAGCCGTATCATTTCAATAAGATCATAAAAACGTTTAGCATTCTCGAGGGAATTATTTATACTCACAGCGCTATTATCATCTGGGGCAATGGTATGTTTTTCTTTAAGATAGTTCTCGAGTTCTGCTGAAAAACGTTCTGATGCGGCAAGGGCTCCCTCAAAAGTCTCCTCTTGTTCCAGGGTAAAAGATAAATTTCTTATTTCATCATATCCTCCAAAAACACGTTGTGCTGTGCTAAGCGGTAAAAAAACCCTCGATTCTTCACGCTCCCCAGCGGGATCTGAAAAAACACCTATTACCTTAAAATTAATTCCTGAAATCTGAACATACTCTCCTATGGGATCTTTGTCCCCCTTAAAAAGATCATCCTTTACCTTCTTACCTAGTACAGCGTACTTCTCGAAACTTTCCAGGTCCTGTTCATTTATATATCTTCCTTGTAAAATAGATTCATTTTCCAGAAACTGGTAATCCGGCATAACGCCTTCAACTCTGTAGGAGCCAGATTCGTTGCCAAAATTCACTGTCCCGTTCCAAATTCTATAAATGGAGGATTTATACTCGAGCTCATCCTTATGCGCTTCAACTGTATAATCAAAATCCTCATTTCTCATGGTAATTCTTCGGCCTGGGTTAAGTCCCTTGTATTCTTTTGTAGTTACTCCCGTCCAGATGTATAGAATATTTTCGGCATCACCTTTAAATTCACTGGCGATACCATTCTGCATACCTTGCCCTATTCCCAGTAACACTACGAGAATAAAAATTCCGGAAGCTACAGATATACCGGTAAGAAACGTCCTCAGCTTATTTTTACTGATCGTTTCAAAAATTTCCTGCCATCGTTCTATATCAAACATTGCTAAGCGCTCTAACCTGATCTACTTTTATATCATCTATAATTAAACCATCCTTCAAATTCACAATACGCTTGGTCATTTGGGCAATATCATGTTCGTGTGTGACCACCAGTATTGTTCTTCCTTCGTCGTTTATTCCCTGGATAAGATCCATAACCTCATAGGAGGTTTTTGTATCCAATGCCCCCGTAGGCTCATCTGCAAGTAATACTTTTGGATTGGACGCCAGCGCCCTGGCAATAGCCACACGCTGCTTTTGCCCACCCGAAAGTTCGTTTGGCAGGTGCCCAGACCAATTGGCAAGACCCACTTTTTCAAGATAAGCCATAGCTGTATCTATACGCTCACCACGTTTTACTCCCTGATAATAGAGCGGAAGCGCGACATTGTCTAAAGCGCTTTTATACGAAATAAGGTTGAAAGACTGGAAGATAAAGCCCAGAAACTTATTCCGGTACCTTGCAGCGATTTTTTCGTTAAGATTTTTAATTGGCAAGCCATCCAATGTGTAAGAGCCACTATCTGCCTCGTCCAACATTCCCAGTATATTGAGCAGCGTTGATTTTCCTGAACCTGAAGACCCCATGATAGAAACAAGCTCCCCTTCCTGAACACTAAAATTAATTCCTTTTAGTACATGGAGGGAATTGCTCCCCATTTTATAGGACTTGTTCAAGTCTTTAATTTCAATCATAATAACAGCGAAATGAAAATTAAAAGCAGTACAATACCAGCTTCATGTTATAAGACTGCATACGTCCCGGAAAGTTACACTGAAGGAGCCAAAAATCTTAAAAAAAACAGTTTCATTAAAAAAACTGAAGTTTTGAAACAAATAAACAGGGCTTTAAAGAAATGAAGATACCATAGGTAAAAAGGACGAAATTCCTTGCGGTAGTTGAGAATTAAAAACAGAAAATAAAATCAGGTCAGGAAGATTGGTCTTTTTTCCTGGAGCGGTAGATATAGTATCCTATTCCGCCTATCAGGATATACGGAAAAACCATAAGATAAAGGATTCCGTCGTTAATGCCCTTTGCTGCACTTTGATCGGCTTCACTTTCCAGTACCGCCCTGCACATAGAACACTGCGCTTCAGCAAAAAGGGGCAAAAGCAGTAAAACAATAATTATTAAAACCTTTTTATTCATCATGACCTCTCTAACACCTTATATAAAATTACAACTCTGCCTATAGAAAAGCAATTATTACAGAATAGTTTTCTAGTAATAAGGCAACATAAAAATATAAACCAACACTCCGGTAACTGCTACATAAAACCAGATAGGAAATGTCCATCTGGCAATCTTCGCGTGCTTTTCATATTCTCCCGTAAGCCCCCTGTACATCGTGAACAAAACCAGCGGGACGATAATTGCAGATAAAACGATATGACTTATAAGAATAAAAAAGTATATATTTCTAAGCACACCATCTCCTTCATACGGAACAGGATCATTACTTATTTTGGATATCACATAGCTTATAAGAAATATAGCTGAAAGGAAAAAAGCAATGATCATCACGTTGCGGTGAAGCTTGTACTCCTTTATACTATTAAAAAAATAGCCCAACATTAATAAAATCGCTGTAGAACCGTTTAAGAGAGCGTGAAATAACGGAAAACTACCTGCTTGTATCGCTAAAAAGTTATAACGCTCTGGTAGTAGCATAAGCACCAGAACAAGTAATGGCACCACAATAGATAATGCAATAATTACGGGCACAGCAACTTTATCCCGTCTTGAAAGGGTCCTTCTCACAACAATTTTTTTATATCTTCAATAAGAATATCAATCTGGGGCTCTTCTTCTCCTTCAGTAATTGATTTATTCCTTTCCACCGAACCTCTGTAATAAATAAGCGGATTGCCAAATTTGTCAATTCTCGACCTTATATAACCTTCCTGATCTACAAGTGCAAATAATCCAGAATGCGCAAAACCACCCGGCACAGCTTCATCAATCCCTGCGTAGATATTAAACCCGCCGTTGGCGAGGCTATAGATTTGTTCCTTATCTCCTGTAAGAAAATGCCAGTCTGGATCGGTTATACCATAATTCTCTGCATATTCATTAAGTACCTGCGGAGAATCATGTTCGGGATCTATACTTATGGAAGCTATTCCAAAATCACTCTCTTTAAATTCCTCTTGAACTTCAATTAAATTTTTATTCATTACCGGACAAATTGTAGGGCAGGTTGTGAAAAAGAATTCTGCCACATACACTTTACCCTTATAATCTTCATTAGAAATAGTATCTCCATCCTGATTAACAAGTTCAAATTGGGGAGCCTTTCTCTTTTTTCCGTTTATAAGGATATAGGAAAGTTCTTCTTCAACTGGGTTTTCTGCACCTTCAGCTCTTCTGCTTAGCCTGTCTGAAGAAACTGTTTCTTTATCGCTAACACGGTCAATTATTTTTGGAACAAAAATGATCCCGAAAATCAGGATAACCAGTGAAATTCCTATGTAAGAATAATTTTTCATTTTATAATGTCTTTTTCTGAAGATGAAGTATTATTCTTCTTCAGTTTGCCCCTCATTATATTTTCTGAGTTCCAGCCTGTATTCTGCCAATATCACCTTTACATCATCATTCATCTTATTATTTAGCTCGGCAACAGACCTGGAATCATATCCATACAATGTTCCATAATCCTCATCATCCTTTCGTCCACGAAGAGCAGCATCTTTATCAATTATAAACACGTAAGGAGAAAAGTTATTTTCATCCAGACGATAAGACGATCCAAGACTATTAAATACCTCCTGAATTTCATTTGGTGAAGCAAAAAGGAATTTCCATTCTTCTGAATGGCTTATCGCTGAGAATTCCTTCGCAAATTCAGCAGCTTTCTCCCTGCTTTCTTCAGGAAGAAGAATTACAAATTGAAAATCCTCAAATTCATAGTATTTATCTAATATTTCCTGATCGAGGTTAAACGTATTCCCCTTAATCTCCTGAAGGTCACTTCCAAAGAAAGCGAGAATAGTTATGTTATCTTCCAGAGCAACTTTCTCACCCGTTAAACTTTCCAGACCAGAAATGTGCTGTACCTTGGGAGTTACAACCGGTAGCCTGGCAAAATTGTTTTTACCTGAAGAAAAGAAAAGGTAGGCAACAATTGGCAAAGCAAAAAGCACACCCACTATAAAAATCTTTTTCATATCCATTACAAAGGAGTGCAAAAATAAAAAAGACGGTTTATAAAACCGTCTTTTCCTATATATTTAACTTTTCTAGAAGTCCCAGGATACAAAACCTTCATTATAGACCTCATAAATGTAGAAGCCTTCATTAAGAAGAATAAATACCAAATAAAGTATAAGGAAAATCGCTGTCCAAACTATTACCCGGCGCAGCCATTTGTTTTCTGCTTCAAGGTGCATGAATGCCCACGCAATGAGATAGGCTTTATATAGTGTAAGAATGATAAATATCCAGTTGAGCAGTGACATATTTACCAGATAGGTATCTGTTAAAAATTCAGGTTTAATAATACCTAAGACAACTTCTACAATTGTCACTATAGATAAGATTATAAAAACAGACCAAATTCTTTTGGTGTTAGACTCGTGATGGTGTGCAGTATCGTGTGCCATGATGTTTTATTTCTTCAGAATTATACCAGGTAAAAGAACGTAAATACAAATACCCAAACTAAATCTACGAAGTGCCAGTAAAGACCAACTTTTTCTACCATTTCATAACTACCGCGACGTTCATAGGTTCCCACGATAACATTAAAGAAAATGATAATATTTATTATAACACCTGAAAGCACATGAAAGCCGTGAAAACCGGTAATAAAGAAAAAGAAATCGGCAAAAAGCGGTGGTCCATATTCGTTGCGGGTAAGATTAGCACCTTCAACCACGCCTACGCCTTGAGTTTCAAGTTTTTCCAAAGATTCTTGTCTGGAAAGAATAGTCTTCTCTCCATCTTCATTTAAAACTCCTGTCCTTACATAAAGATCGTCATTTGCAGCAAAGCCTGTCATTACCTCATCTATAGAATAAGAAGGGAGTGCCACGCCAGATTCAAACCAAATTCCTTCATTTTCTTCATGCATTATCCTATCTGAAGATCTTTTTTCTGCAAAATCGCTTAAAGCTACACGATGGCCTTCACTATCCACAAACTGGAGAATATTACCCCCTCTGGTAGTCACCGCACCGTATTCTCCCGAAATAAAGTTTGACCATTCCCAAGCCTGAGAGCCCAGGAAGATAACTCCTCCTATAATAGTCAGGAACATGTAAAAAGTAACTTTAGCCTTCTTTAACTGGTGCCCTGCATCTACAGCCAGAACCATAGTAACAGAGGAAAAGATAAGGATAAAAGTCATTAGAGCCACATAATACATAGGAGCATCTACGCCATGAAGAAATGGAAAGTGGTTAAACACCTCATCTGCAATAGGCCAAATATCGGCATATTTAAAGCGGGAAAAACCGTAAGCCGCCAAAAAACCCGAAAAGGTAAGGGCATCAGAAGTGATGAAAAACCACATCATCATTTTTCCGTAACTGGCGCCTAGCGGCTGGTTGCCACCACCCCAAGTTTTACCTTCGGTGCCTGTTCTTACAACAGAAGCTTCCATAAAAGAAATTTAAGTTTAAGTGATGCGCAAAAATACGCAATTTTATTATTTAAAGAAATATAAAAACAAAAACAGGTAAATCCATAGGAAATCAACAAAATGCCAGAAAGTTACACCCAACTCAATGCCAAGCATTTGCCCTCTATGGTAGCGTTGTTTAAAATGGTTATAAATTACTACTAAAAGGACAATAAGTCCCGCAGCGAGGTGTACAAGATGCGCCAATACAACGATATAAATAAAAGAAGTTGTCACAGTACTTTCACTTCCTGTAAAGTAGTAACCCTGCTCAAATATTTCAGCAAATCCACGAAATTGCAGTACCACAAAAAGAATCGCCAGCACCAGCGTCCCAATTAATAAGGCCGCTCCATTTCTCCGGTTTCCGGCGGCAATATTTCTTTTAGCGAGCGCAAAGGTTATACTACTAAAGATGATGGTAACCGTGCTCCAAAAGAAAGAACCCGGCAATTCAAATTCTGCCAGCCAATCTGGGCGCGTTTTACTTACAACATAAGCACTGGTAAGCCCGGCAAAGGTCATGACCATACTTATAATCCCAAACCAGAGCATCATTTTCTTGGCTCTGTCGCGCTTATTTTTTTCCGATCCTCCTGTTAAATCCATTGTCTTATAAATTTATCCAAAACATAAATTATCTGAAGCAGAGTAATGTAAGAGACGCTGGCAAACATTAGTTTTTTAGCCGCTTCTGCAGTCTTTTCTTTGTATAGTTTTAAAGCATAATAAAGCATTCCCAATCCCAGGAAAAGAATAATTACCGCGGCTACCGGAGTAAGATATAATCTTCCCGTTACCCCAAAAGCAGGAATTAATGAAACTAAAATCGTCCAAATGGTGTAAAGCACCACCTGAACAGCCGTTCCTCTGTCTCTTTTGCCCGTTGGGAGCATAAAAAATCCACCTTTTTTATAATCATCATATAACCACCAGCCAATTGCCCAGAAATGCGGAAATTGCCAGAAGAACTGAATCATGAACAATGTGCCAGGTTCTATACTAAAAGCTCCCGTAGCAGCAACCCAGCCTAGCATAAAAGGAATAGCACCTGGAAAAGCTCCCACAAAAACCGAAAGTGGAGTTTTAGTTTTTAATGGCGTATAAACACTTACATAAAGGAAAATACTTATAGCACCAAACATTGCTGTTCTGGGATTAATTATATACAAAACAATTAAGCCTAAAAGTGTGAAAATACTGGCTATAGTAAAAGCCGTAGAAACCGACATTCGCCCCGCAGGCACCGGCCTGTTTTTGGTACGATCCATTAAAGCATCCAGATCGCGCTCAATAATCTGATTGTACGCATTAGATGCTCCAACCATTAAATACCCACCTATTGCAAGCAAAAGTACAGTAACAAAGTCTATGGTTTCTGCACCCAGAAAGTATCCGGCCACAGAGGAAAACACCACGCTGATCGCCAGTCGCATCTTGGTTATTTCCTTAAAATCGGATAAGACTGAAGTAGAGAAAGTATGTGTTTGCGTGTCGCTCAAAAAGGCCTCTTTAAATTGCCGCAAAGATACTCCTTAATTAGGTTTTAACAAGGGGCGAAAATTGTTAATTTTAAGACCCCACCTTACCTAATAATCATAGTACCAATTGAAGATATCTGTTCTTAATCCAAAGTTGATCCAGGTGGTAGAATTATCAGAATAAGCAGGTGTTTTTACCTGTGTATCAAAATTTCTGTATATAAATTTTCCATATAACTTCAAGTTAGTCGCAGGATTAATAATATAACCTCCCTCAACTTCTGTAAAGAATGAAGTGGTTGTATTCCCCTGTCCAATCTCCACTCCATCATCAAAAGGTCTCTCATTGTAATTTCTATAAATATCACCTCCATACGAAGCGTTATTTATTCCATTATTAAAATCAAAACCTCTTTTACCGTAGATTAGCTTTGCATGGCCGTACAGTCTCTCATTTTTATAGCGGGCAATAGCTATAATTTCCCGGAAGTTAGCCCCCCACAAATGCGCCATAGACTGATTGTTATGTCCATAGTTAAGCACCACTTCAGAATTATGGGAATAAGTATAGGGCCGCACCTGGTTGTACTCGGCCTGTAGAAGCAGATCAGGAATATTAAATGCATCAAAATATTTTATTCCTAATTGGTAACCAAGCTTATTTTTCCAGCTTTGGGACCCCCCAAAAATATCTCCGGAAGAAAATTCATCTATAACCCACTGGCCATAGGTATTAATCTTGTCTGTCCATTTGTACTTTGCCGTCAACCCTAAAAGGGCATTTCCCCCACGCGCGCCGGTAGCAAACTCTATAGCGCGGTAGAAGATAACAGGATTAAGATAGTTTACATCAAAGCCCCGGTTATTATCATTCTGCCAGATGACAGATTCAAAAAGGCCAATATTGAGCCTCTTGGTTAGATTAAGACTTAGATAATGGTTAGCCATAAATTTTGTTCTGAAGGAGCCATCTGCCGTGACTTCCGGTCTCACATCCCTTAATGACATCCAGGTATTGGTATATTTCAATTTCCAGAAAGTAGTACTTAATTTGAAATAAGGATAAGGAGAAGCATTATCACTCATTAACAGAGATCGATAACCGTCCCCAATAAAATTTTTTCCGTGGCCTAACTGGATGTTGAAATATTTACCGGGAGAATAGGAAAGATAACCTTCTGCAACCGGATAATCGTAACCTCCGTTCATAAATGGTTTTGCTATGCCCCGGCCGGGAACAATTGCAGGGTCGCCACCATCTGGCCTTATGGACTCAGCGTAATCATTATAATATTCCGCAAATCGCCCCTGATTCTCGTAAGCGACCGCATAAAAATTCAAGTTATCGCCCAATCCTCCATTAAGAATGGCCATACGGGTATTATTATAAGTAAACTCATAATCTTCCTGCTGAAAATCCTTTCCGAGCTGTAGGTCCAAACCAAAATCTATGGTAAACCAGTAATCCTCAGTTTGAAACTGAACAAGATGTTCATTCCAAATCTTTCTACCCAACCAGGTTCTTCTCTTCTGCAGGATTTTTTCCTGTTCTGCCTTAAAATCATAATATTTTGCTACTTCAGCGTATAGAAACGGCTTAGATGAAGTATGGGTGTTTGTACCAATCCTATTCAATTCGGCATCAAACCTACTATACATTTCATGAGAAAAAGGAATATTCAGTTCGCTCTCAAGGTGTGGCTTTGTAAACTCCCCGGATTGTATAAGATCATATTCGGCTGTAACATCATCCGTTTCCGTATTCTCGTAATAGCCTTCGCTGGTTTGGTCTTGCTCAAAAATATCTTCACGCAGGTTATTTTTTCGCCTCGCAATGGTCAAATTTTCATTTAAGTTCAACGGAATTTTTATAGGCATCCTAAACTGCATATAGGTAGGTTTGCCGTTATAGGTGGCGGGTTTTATCTTCGGAAGCGCATCGAACACCTTAACCACCTCCTCCTTAAGTTCATTGTAAGCAGCATCTATATAAAGCACATGAAATTCCCCTTCTTTGGTTACTTCGAAAAGTACTACCACGGTACCGCTAAAATTGTTTTCTTTAACAACCTGCGGAATTTCCATATTTTCGACTAAAAAACGCTTTAGGGCCAGGCGGAAACAATTTGACCGCTGCTGAAAATCCACAGCTTCACATTTGGGAAAAACGGGTGGAATTTCCGAATCGTTAAGTTTCTCCTGGCCGAATATAAAGTTTGTAAAAAGTAGAACCGAAAGAAGTATCCTATACTTCATAGATTTGAGGGCAAATTGGTTACACGGGCGAAATATACATTTTTTCCAAGAGTCCTGGTTTTGAAAATAAAAAATCCCGGACTAAACCGGGATTTTAATATAATTATAAAATGGAATTTAATCCTGTACCTGGAACACAATTGGCAAGGAATACATTACCCCAACTGCTTTTCCCCGCTGTTTACCGGGCTGCATACTTGGCAATTTCTGAATTACCCTTGCTGCTTCCTGCTCCAATCGCGGGTGAGGAGCACGGGAACGTACCTCAGTAATTTTTCCGTTCCTATCAATTTTAAACTGAACAATTACACGGTTAACACCCGAAAGCCCAAGTTCGCTCCCTAATTCCGTATCAAAGTTTCGGTTAACATGCTGACTGATTTTCTCACTCATACATTTCTTACGCTGATCATTGTTGCTAAGATTTTCACAACCTGGAAAAATTGGCACATCTTCAATAACCGCGAAAGGAACATCGTCAATCTCTTCTTCTACAGGAGCTTCTACAACTTCCTCTACTTCTACAATTTCATCAAGATTGGTTTCGGTAGACTGGATCTCGTCTTCCTCTACTTCTTCCTCATCCTCTACAACTTCTATAATTTCCGGTGCCGGTGGTGGCGGTGGTGGCGGTGGTGGTGTATTCTGAATTTCAGTAATCGGCACTTCTTCATCATCTAAGGCGTCCATATCGACCTGACCTACATCTATGGCTTCCCTATCATAGGTCTTCCACTCTATGGCCTGCCAGGTAATAAAAAGAACTAATATTAGCCCTAATTGAAGAAAGAGTACACTCCTTCTGTTTAAATCTGCTTTCGGATTTTTCTTAGGTTCCATGGTAATTAATTAATAAGAGTTGCTAAAATAAATATTTTTTCTAAAAAACTGAACTAATCTGCCAGAATATACCATATTAATAATATTCTTTTAAGGATTAGCATATTAGAATTTCACTTCTACACTTTCCATTTTAGAAAAAGGTATAAGACAGAAGAGCCATTTTTACAGCTGCACACCGTAATTTTTAAATACTGTTGCTGCCCATCTTTAAAATCATCTTACTTTTTAACCTCTTCAGAAAGTTTTCAAAAACTAAAAAAAATAAAAAAGCAAGCAAAACACCAGCAGAATTGGCTAGAATATCGTACCAATCGGGATCCCTGTATCTGGTGAGCGTTCCCTGTAAAACTTCAATTAGCATACCAAAGAGAATACTTACACCAGAAATTTTGTATAAATTATTTTTGTATTGTCGGTTTTGCCGGGATTTCAGGATAAAAAACACCTGCCAGACGCCTACCAGTACCAGGTAGGCCCCGGCATGCATCATCTTATCTGTAGGGCTAAAAGACCCCACACTTATTTTCCCCAGCTGTACCAGGGAGAGGTAAGTTAACAGTGCAGTATAGAGAAAGGCCGCCAGTGCGGAGATTTTAGTGACCAATGATATCTTTATAAGCTTCAGCAGTTAGCAAATCTTCCACTTCAGAGGGTTTAGTGAATTTTATTTTCACCATCCATCCTTCACCAAAAGGGTCATTGTTTACCTTTTCTGGCTCATCTTCCAGGCTTTCGTTAAATTCTACGATCTCGCCAGACAATGGAGCGAACAAATCAGAAACAGTTTTCACTGCCTCCACGGTCCCAAAAACTTCTTCCCGCTCCAGGGTTTCGTCCACCGTTTCAACCTCAACATAAACAATATCCCCAAGCTCACCCTGGGCAAATTCTGTAATCCCCACCGTTGCAATATCGCCATCTATCTTCACCCATTCGTGATCTTTGGTGTACTTTAATTCTTGTGGAATATTCATAAGTCTAATTTTATCTGCGGCAAAGTTACTTTTTTAAAACAATTGTTCAAACCACCAAATAATTAATTTCCGAAATTATATCTTAAAGTTATACCGGAGCGTATTGTTGTTTGAGGAAATGCTGTAGAAACCGCATATTCAGAGAAATTATGCTCGTAATAAAAAAGTGCGGTAAGGTTCCTGCTAAGGGCATAATCTGCCGTAAAGCCTATAGCCCAAATATCCTGTCCCGCCACTACCTGGCTATCTTCCAGATCTAGATATCTAATAATAGTTTTATTCTGCCTTAGGGACAAATCACCTTTAAAGTTAAGGTCACTGCTCAAGATACGGTTCCTCCCCGCAATTTTAGTTGCGATTTTTAAATCCCTAAGGCGGTATCCCAGACCTAAAGTATATTCATTTCCTTTAAATTCGGTCAACAGGTTATTATCAAAACTTAAAGAAAGGGCCCTGTCTTTTCTAATCTCGGCCAAAACCTGAATAGCATTCTTTGTTTCAAAATCTACACGCAATAACGGAGTGAATAGTTCTGACAGGACAATATTTGAGAATAAAACAGGATTTTTAAAATCCCCTGCCTGATTTGTCTCTTGCCTGTTTGCAGGATCATAATCAAGGTTGGTCTGAAATTGATTAATGGTATAATCGCTCTTATAGCCATGGCTCATGGAAAATCGCCTGAATTTATCTTTAAACCAGTTTATTCTCATCAATCCGGTGTATTTCACATCCCAATTAGGCAGGGGTACGTTTCTAAATGCGCCAAGCTTCATGTCCCCTACATCACTTCCCGAATAAGCCGCAATAAATGCGGGTAACAGCACCGCCTGGTTTGTCTTGCCCAAGCCTACAGGAAAACCTTCTTCATCGGTTTCATTTGGATCCAACCCCTGCTCAACTGCCAACCTTCGCGCTACCTCGAGCCTGTTTTGCCTAAACGTTTTAAAAGTTTCTGAAGACTGCTCGTTGCTCTGGTTAAATGCTGTTTTTATTAATAAAGTGGATATGCTGAAGTTTCCGTAGGTATAAGGTGTCAGGGACTGGTACTGCCTGGTATCCGGGTCAACTTTATAATTCTCGGTATACGTCTCTGCATAAGTTCTTCGGGCACTTACATCGATGGTTAAGTCCGGCAACAATCGCACGGAAGACTGGATATCCAGTTGCTTATTTTCTACTGCGGAATACTGCTGATTAAAATCCTGAAACAGCGTTAACCAGCCATTTCTGGCAGCCATAGCTCTTACATCATCCTGAAGGCCAAAAGTAAATCCCGTTGTTGGTTTAATAGTCCCCATAAAACCAATACTCTCTGTATATCCCGGTAAGAAAATCCCCCTGTTCTCTCTATAATTAACCTGAATGGTCTTAATAGCGGTTGCAATGGTAATTAAAGTATTATATACCTTATCCCCTGAAGCATTTCCCTGCGCCGGAGAATCAGGTTTTGCCAGTGAGGAATTATTTGCAGCGTCGGGTGTTGGCACACCTGCACTCCTCTCCCTGATACTCCGTCGCTGAGAGGTCTTCTTCCTTTCTACCAACCCTACATAATCATAAAGATTTTGCATATTAAGGTTAGCATTAATCTGGTGCGAATTAGAGTTTTGAATACTGTTCCCAATATCGGGAATCCCCTCCAGGTCCTCATATATTTTGGAGCCGCGTTGCCACTGGAAATCTCCCGTATAGGAATAGGTAGCCTTTACAAACTTCAGAACAGGAATTTTGTCCAAAGGCAGATCGTAATTCACCTGTAAACTTTGATAATGCAGGTTTGGCTCACCAATATTAAAAAAATTGTCCCAAAGGCCAATAGAGTTATCTGCAAAACCATCTTCATCTATATAGTTTCTTACGATGCGATTATTGGAAGCATTAAAATTAAAGCTCAGGGATTTGGTAAGGTTATAGTTGATTCCATACTGCCAGTCGAACAAATAGTTGCGCTGGTACAAAGTTGGAATTCCGATGTCATTTTCGGAAAGATCCAGCGAACGGAATTTTTGCTCATTGTATTGCCTGAAGATGTTGGCACTGGCATTAATATTTGTTGGCAAAAGATTTAAATTAAAATCCCTGGCAGCAGTAAAATAATCACTGCTATCCAAAACCGAAATATTTTTAAAAGGTTCTATTACTTTGGGGGCAAAGTTAAATTCATAAGTAGATCCCACACGTACATTTTGATCTAAAGCCTCTTCAATTTCAAAATCTCTATGATTTATTTCATTATAAGAGGTAGAGAAAGCGAAATTTTCAATATCATAAGGCATCGGTTTGGCTTTCCCGATCCTTTCCTTCCTCAAACCAATCACATTTACGCTTTGCCTCCTGGTATAGGATTGCGACTGCTCTTTTACCCGCTCCCTTTCCTCGGGATCTGCGATGGCCTCCAATCTCGTATCCAGCTCAAGATCCAGGAATTCCTGATCGTATTTTGGTGTAATAAGTTCTTCTCCCCGGCTATAATTAAAAGGAATCCTAACTCCCCACTGTGCCGGCAGTAATTGTCCCACATTCACGTTGCTCACCACATCGTATTGTTGCAGATCTTCACGACTGCGTTGGTTTGGCCCCTGCTCAATAGAACCAAATCCAACAGTACTTCTTCTTCCGGTGGCAGATAAGGTGGCAAAGTCTGCAAGATTGGTATCCATATTCACAATTCCTGCCCAGCCACCTTCATTTTTAAGACCTGAAAGGCGCAACTCATTAAACCAAACTTCCCCGCAAAGATCCTGTACTCCATCCCTTCTTGTTCCATTCTTAACCCCCAGCATGAGAATTCTGATATTTCCAAAGCTCGGATTTCCTTTTACTCCTATTCTCAGCCTTCCCGTTTCATAACCCGCCTGTTCATCTGTTAACTGAAGATCTTCTGTAAAGAAATTTACTTCGGAAGAATTTAAAGATGGATCCCCTAAAACGGCAGTTTTCACCTTCTGAAGCAAATCCAGGGAGAGGTTGAGCCTATTTGCCTCCGGCCATATCTCCTGCGCCGTGGCAGCACCAAATGCGGTGGGGGATAAAGGAATTTCTATCTGGTAATAGTTCTCTTTAAAATCTGTTCCCATTCTTATAAAGGCTACAAGCTGATCATCTTTTAAAGGTGTTCTGTTTACCATCGATTCGGCATGTAAAAACATTTCCAGATTTTCGTACTGCCGCATATCGATCTGAAAATTTTTATAAACTGCCCTCGCATCCTGAGGTTCAAGTTCGCATACCCTCATAGAAAGTGATTGCTCGTTTTGCCTGATATTGGTATTGCTCTCGTACAATTCTTCCCGATTAACACCCGGAGGTAAAACATACGGCACCGGCTGCCTGTTTTCATTTTCTTCAATATTCACCGCTGCCACTTCAAATAATGTCCCCGAATTTGCCGGCAACGGACTTTCAGTATTTAAACTTTGCGTATACCTCCTGTAATCTCCCCGCACGAGGTCCATCGTTCCAAAACGCAGGTGAACCTGCTCTTCAAAACCGGTAAGGAACATTCTCATAAAACGGATGGACCGGAAATCGCCAATCCCGCCGCGGGCATTGGTAGGTTCATAAATAGGTACTTTAAATTGTATCCATCTTACCGGCAGTTCCTGGCCGTTTCTAAGGGTGGTGGTCAATTCTCTTACGTCTGTTATATATTGGTTATTATCGATGTTCATTCCGGGAAAAAACGGAACTTCATACTCAAAATAACTATTAATAGTATTCATCGTATTATCCCGGTTAATATCCTCTGTAGTTGGTAGTGTGGTATTGCCCCGGTTGGTGTCACCCACATCTGTAGGAGAATTTCCCTGGGAGCCATTATAATTGCTGTACCTGTTAAGGATATCACCTGTTGTATTTAAAAAGTATTGAAAATTATCCTGTGAAGGATCAGGCATCTCGGCAAATTGAGGGAACATCACTGCCTCTTCCGCATCCAGAAGTCCGTCGTAACCGGCATCCTGATTAATGCGGGCCTCCCCTTCAGAATCAAAGGCATACACCAGGGATTGATCTGCCGGAACAAGACCAAATTCTGTAGTTACCGCATTCATGTCCCCTCCTTCACGCGGTAGTCCGTTTTCATATTGCTTCCGGCCATCTTTTAATACATCTTCTGAAATATTTCCCAGATTAAAAACAATCTCCCCTCCAGAGGCTCCGGTATTTGCAGAATATATATAAGGATCCATAACCCAAAACTCGATAAATTCGACATTGGACTGCTCAAAATTGGTAGTATTTATGCCGCGCATTATTCCACCAAAGCTATTTCCGGGAGTTGGCAAAGTATTATTGCCCGCAGCAGCCGGATTATAATTATAAGGCCCCCGCTCCCCGGGTAAATAGGAAACATCCATGGTATAGAGCACCTGCGGCTGTCCCTGCACCACATCGGTATTCGGAAAAATTTCACTAAGCGCCACACGGCGCGTCCTGAAATTGGAAAGGTCTGCATCTGTTATACCATCTGGCCGCCCGCTACTGTAAAAAATAGGATCTATAGTATACCAGGACATTCTTCCCCTCCTGTAACCATAGGCGAGGTTCCCGTTGGCCAACTCGCCCCCAAAACCAAGCGGCACACTTGAAAGCTCCCAGGCAAGCGGATTATTTATATCTATAGACGTTTGCGCAGCCTCAAAATCGTCTACATAACTCGTCACCCTGCCATCAAAATCATTAGCATCAGGTGCTCCGGGAAGAAGATAGGCAAATTCCCCGCGTATGGACAGATTGGACTTTACATTAGTGTCGATATTTGGCAATTTATTGACCAGTCTTGTCAGGAAAGGAACTTCAGTAGAATAATTCAGGTTAAGGCCGAAAATTGTATTATTTATAGGTTCGTAACCGTAGTTGGCTTTTTGGGTAAGTGGTCGCTCCTTTAAATTTAAAAAAGTACCACCAATCAGGAAATTCTCATTAAAAAGATGTTCCACATTAATTCCTGTAAAGCGCTTTGTTTGCTGGCCAAATAACGCATTGTTTTCTGTATTAACCTGTATAGGGATATCTGAAGCAAGCAAAGCCTCATCGAGAATTTGCACTCTTCCCAGTTCATAATTCACCACATAATCTACTCCCTCCTGAAGAAGACGGCCACCTGCAGTTACAGTTACCGAGCCCTGGGGCAGGTTATAACCAATTGGGATCCCCTCCACCTCTGCAGATTTATATCTTCCGCTTAACAGAAATTTATTTTTATCGGCATCTTCCTGCTCTGCCTGGGTTTTAGTGGTTCGGTACAGCGACCTGAAAACGTATTTCTGCTGATTTTCGTTCCAGGTCGTGGGCTGACTGTAAATTTCTTCTCCGTTGTTAGGGGTCAGATCCAGTTTTTCAAAAAGATATTCTCCAAAAGGTTCTACTGTAGTAAAAATAATGTTTCCGTTTACCGGATCTATAGTAATCCCCGGTACATAATCAAAAAAACCGTCCCCTCCGTTTATGGGATCATTATTGTTATTAAGCTTATCGAGATTAAATACTCTCAGCAAAGGCGTTTCCTCTACATCTTCCGGCAAAGCAACAGAGGCATTTTCAGCAGGTTTTATGTAGTTTAAAGGTTGTGGATCTGTATAAAGGAGATTCATACGAAAATCCTCTCGCTCCAGCTGGTAAGCGCCAAGACTATAGATGTTTTTCATCATAAGATCCCACACGGGCTCATTAACATTTGTAATAGTGCTTTTCAGCATTTTTACAACAAGATTTCTGTTTGAGCGGGGATTGGCATCGGGATCGTCGTTAACACTAATACCACCAGTAGCGTTCACGCCGTCATTGGCAAATTCTCCTACCTGATAAACTTCACCATTTACTGTAAACTGAAAAGCCACCGCCAAAACTTCATCATTGCTCAACCGTTGATTAAGGGAAATGTACCCCAGCTGGGTGTTCAAAGTATATTCCGAAGGATTTAACTGCCTTGCATTCTCCAGTTTCACATAATCTGTCCCTTCAGAAACCTGCACGCCGCCAAAACCTCTTTCTACCGTAGAAACGTCCCTTATGGCGGGAGTTAAAACAGATTGTGCCGGCGCATTTATTCCGAAGGGGTTAAAATCGTTGTTCGCGTTGTCTGGAAAAGCTCCCGGCGGCTGATTGAAAAATCCTGGCGGAACATTGGGAAGGCCAATATTACCCGGAACACTCGTTTCCCCAAGGTCCTGGATTCCTACAATGTTCCTGGTGTCCTGCAAATTTTGGATATTATTGGTCCTGTTGGTGATCCAAACCTGGATCCTTTTTACCTGGATGTTTGAATTTATAAAAGGATAATCTTCTAAAGCTTCATTATAATGGTCCCGGAAGTAATGTGCAAGAAAAAAGTGCCGATCCTGGTCATAATCCAGACCGAAGCGTTCAAAATCCTCTACCGTGGCACCTCCTTCAACATTTACTGTACGTCGTTCTGATTTTTGTTCTGAAAAAACTCCGGTAACCCTTGTTTTCCCAAACTGAAGTTCGGTTTTAAACCCGAAGAGGCTCTGCGCACCCTGAATAAGCGCCGAATTTAATGGCATATTTACATTACCCACCTCTATTTTTCTCACAATATCGTCCTCTGTAGGCGTATATTCCAGCTTTAGCTGGTTCTGAAAATCAAAAGTAGATTCTGTATCATAATTTGCAATCACGCCTAATCTTTTTCCTACTTGCCCCATGAGGCTCAGACTGATACGCTGATCGAAATCAAAGGTTAAATTACTCCTGTTCCTGGGTGAAAATGCCGGATTGTCCTGTTTGGTGTAAAGCAAACCAAGATCCATCTCTACTGTACCCTGCGGAACAATATCAATTTCAGTTCCGCCAAAGACACTTTCAAAGAAGTTATTGTTTACATAAAAATCGGGAAGCAAATCCCGCTGAATTTCTTCTGCTCCTTCCTTATTTCCTGAGAGCGCGTCGTTCTTCAGTTTAAAATAATTGCGCATTTCCTCCTGTAATACACGTTCTTCGTATTCTTCAGGAGTTAAAATTAGGGGAAGGGAAAAATTAATTTCACCAAGGCTTTGGCGATAAATATATCGGTCTAAAACAGGATCATATTCGTACTTTGTGACGATACTTTCCGGGTCCGGTAAAGAAATTTCCCCCAGAACATATCCGGTACCGGTAGTGTCCTGTGGTGTTTCTTCTTCCTGAGCCGAGAGTTTAAATGAAATTACTAGTAGCAACACGAAGGTAAACCGTCCAGATGTTGACAATTGCAAGTAATTGTTCCTCAAAGTAATTATAGGTTTTTAAGCGCCTGTTTTATCAGGGACTCCACGCTTGGGTCTGGAGTCTCTTTTAGGATCTTATCAATAACTTTTTCTGCTTGCTTCCTGGCAAAGCCAAGAGTTTCTAAAGCAGATAACGCTTCCTCCTTAATAGTATTGTTTGAAGAGACAAAAACTTCGTCGGTACCAGAAACTTTCAGGATCTTATCTTTAAGGTCTAAAATTACCCTTTGTGCAGTTTTGGATCCTATTCCTTTTATACTTTGAATAGTTGCCGCGTCCCCAGATGCGATTGCTTCTTTTATCTGATTAGGCTCCAGGGAAGAAAGCATAGTACGTGCGGTGCTTGCTCCAACTCCTGAAACTGATATAAGAAGTCTGAAAATTTCCCTTTCAGACTTCTCCTTAAACCCGAAAAGGGTATGTGAATCTTCTTTTACCTGTAAATGGGTATAGAGACTAATGGCTTCAGAAGCAGAAATGAGTGAAAAGGTGTGGAGGGAAATATGAACAAAATATCCAACGCCTCCACATTCAATAACAACAAAAGTCGGGTTCTTCTCAATGAGCTGCCCCTTTAAATGATGAATCATAAATTAACAGAAAAATGTAGGGCTCAAATGTAGTAAAATTAAGCTAAGGCTAAAATCTGCTCAAAACTATGGCGAAAACTACTTTTTCGGCTTTCTGGATTTCTCCTGTGCATCTACCACCGCAACGGCAGACATGTTCACCATCTCTTCTACACTGGCGCCCAGCTGCAGGATATGAACCGGTTTTTTCATCCCCATCATAATAGGACCTATAGAATCTACATTATTAAGTTCTTTTATAAGTTTATAAGCACTGTTAGCCGAATCCAGATTGGGATAAATTAAGGTATTCACCTTTTTACCCGCCAGTTTAGAAAATGGAAACTTGCTCTGTAGCATTTCTTTATTAAGCGCAAAATCACTCTGCAACTCCCCATCCACGTTTAAGTCTGAATGAAAACGATGAAGGTAGGAAACGGCTTCTTTTACTTTCTTCGCCCGCGGATCGTTGGACGAACCAAAATTGGCATAAGAAATCATAGCTATAACGGGTTCCATTCCAAAAATCTGAACAGTTTTTGCCGTCATTTGCGCAATTTTGGCAAGGTCTTTTGCTGTAGGGTCTATGTTTATAGAGGTATCACTAATAAAAAGAGGACCCCGCGCTGTATTCATAAGATTTGTTGCTGCCACCCTGGTCACGCCTTTTGCCAGTCCTATAAGCTCCAACATAGGTTTTACCACTGCAGGATAAGCTCTGGAATATCCGGAAAGTAGGGCGTCTGCGTCACCTTCATTAACCATCATTGCGGCAAAATAATTTCGCTCCCTCATTAGCTTCTGAGCGTCATATAGTGTTACGCCGTTCCTATTCCTGGTTTTCCAGTAAACATGGGCATAGGCATTACGTTTTTCTTCCTCTTCGTCTGCTTTTGGATCAATAATTTCCACATCGGCATCAAAATCAATTTCAGCCATAAGTTCCTGGATTACTTCTTTGCGCCCAAGAAGAATAGGAATTGCAATCCCTTCATCATTTACAATTTGAGCAGCTTTTAGCACGTCAAGGTGGTCCGCTTCAGCATAAACAATTCGCTTCGGATTTGTTTTTGCGCGAT